>NZ_JBEYFP010000012.1:0-42638 GCF_040634455.1 Kitasatospora sp. NPDC007106 | reverse complement strand
GCCGCGGTGCTCGCGGCGGCCGGGGCGGCGGCGGTGATCGCCACCGGGGGCCGCTCCGCGGCCGGCCCCGGGCCGGCCCTGCTGGGCGGCCTGGCGGCCACGGCGGTCTGCGTGCTGCTGGGGCTGGCGGTCGGCGCGCTGTGCAACCGCCCGGTGATGTCCTCCGGGCCGTTCGGGATCCTGGCGGCGCTCGGCGCGGCGGTGCTGGTGCTGATGGTGCCCCTCGCGCCCGCCCACGTGGTGGTGCGGGCGCTCGTCCGGGCGGCCGAGCACGGCGAGCTCGACCTGACGGGTTCGGTGCTGCCGGCGCTGCTGGCCGCCGCGGTGTTCGCCGCCGGGGCGGTGGCCGCGGCGGCGGAGCTGGCGGTGCGCCGGGGGGAGTGACCGGGGGGCGGCCCTCCTTCCGGCACCGAAAATCGGACACACCGCCACGATCCGCCATAAATATGGCAAATCATCGTTAGGCTGCGACCACCAGCAGCGGTGCGGCACCGGTCCCGCACGCTCGAGGACTGGAAGGAACCCGCGCGTGAGCAACCTCTTCGCGATCTCCTACCCCGATGTGGCGACCGCCCAGCAGGTCCGGGACACCGCCATCGGCCTGCAGAAGCAGAAGCTGATGGACCTGGAGGACATCGTCGTCGTCGAGCGCCGGCTCGACGGCAAGGTCAAACTGCACCAGGCCGTCAGCACCACCGGCATCGGCGCCGCCTCCGGCGCCCTGTGGGGCGGCGTCATCGGCCTGCTCTTCTTCATGCCGTTCCTCGGCGCGGCCGTCGGCGGCGCCACGGGCGCGGCGGTCGGCGCCGCGACCGACACCGGCGTCGACGACAACTTCATGCGCCAGGTCGGCCAGAAGATGGAGCCGGGCTCCGCCGCCCTCTTCATGCTCGTCCGCTCCGCCACCGCGGACAAGGTCGTCCCGCAGTTCGCCCAGTACGGCGGCGAGATCCTGCAGACCTCGCTCAGCGCGGACCAGGAGGAGCACCTCGTCGAGGCGCTCAAGGCGGCGAAGGCGCCCAGCGGCGTCTGACCCCGCCGCGGCCGCCCGCCCGGGCGGCCGCGCTCCGCCCGCCCAAGGACCGGCCGTGGCCACACCCACCACCCCGGCGGCCGCCCCGACCACCGCGCCCCCGGCACCGCCGACCCGCCGCACCACCGAGCTGCTGCTGGTCGTCGGCGCCGTGCTGATCGCGGTCTTCGGCTACATCGAGGTCGGCGCCAACATCGACGGCCGGCCACCGCCCGACGCCGCCTCCTACGGGGCGGCGCTCGGCGCGCTGGCCCTGGTCGCGCACGCCGCGGTGCGCTGGCGGGCCAGGTACGCGGACCCGCTGCTGCTGCCGATCGCCGTGCTGCTCAACGGCATCGGACTGGTCGTCATCTACCGGCTGGACCGGGCCACACCCGGCTCGGCCGCCGCCCCCGCGCAGCTGCTCTGGTCCGCCTTCGGGGTGGCGCTCTTCCTCACCGTGGTCGTCGTGCTGCGCGACCACCGGGTGCTCCAGCGGTACGCCTACATCTGCGCGCTGGCCGCCCTGGTGCTGCTGGTGCTGCCGGTGTTCTTCCCGCCGGTCTACGGCTCCCGGATCTGGATCACCGTCGGCGCGTTCTCGATCCAGCCCGGCGAGTTCGCCAAGGTCCTGCTCGCGGTGTTCTTCGCCGCCTACCTGGCCGCGCACCGCGACGCCCTCGCCCTGACCGGCCGCCGGATCTGGTGGTTCCAGCTGCCCCGCGGCCGGGTGCTCGGCCCGGTGCTGGTGGTCTGGGCGGCCTTCGTCGGCGTCCTGGTGCTGGAGACCGACCTCGGCACCTCGCTGCTGTTCTTCGGGCTGTTCGTGATCATGCTGTACGTGGCGACCGCCCGCAGCGGCTGGATCGCCATCGGGCTGTTCCTCGCCGCGGTCGGGGCGGCGGGCGTCGGCCGGCTCTCCCCGCACGTGCACAGCCGGGTCACCGACTGGCTGGACCCGCTCGGCTCGATCGCCGCCGGCCAGGGGCCCAACCAGATCGCCCAGTCGCTGTTCGCGTTCGCCTGGGGCGGTCTGCTCGGCGCCGGCCTCGGCCTCGGCCACTCGATCCTCATCGGGTTCGCCGCCAAGTCCGACTTCATCCTCGCCACGATCGGCGAGGAGCTCGGCCTGACCGGGCTGACCGCCGTCCTGCTGCTCTACGCGCTGCTGGTCTCGCGCGGCTTCGCCACCGGCCTCGCGCTGCGCGACCCGTTCGGGCGGCTGCTGGCGATCGGCCTGGCCGCCATCGTCGGCCTGCAGGTCTTCGTGGTGGCCGGCGGCGTCCTCGCGCTGATCCCGCTGACCGGGATGACGCTGCCCTTCGTCGCCCAGGGCGGGTCCTCCGTCGTCACCAACTGGATCATCGTCGCCCTGCTGGTGCGGATGAGCGACACCGCCCGGCGCCCCCGCCCCGGGGTCAGCCCGTGATGACCCGCGGCGACTCCGCCGCCCGGCCCGGCATCTCCACCACCGGCCGCCGGGCCGGCACCTTCTGCCTGCTGCTGATCGTCGCCCTCGCCGCCCAGGCCACCCGGGTCCAGGTGTTCCAGGCCGACGCCTACAACCACAACAAGGCCAACCAGCGGCTCACCGTCGAACGCTACGACCAGCCGCGCGGCAACATCCTGGTGGCCGGCGAACCGGTCACCGGCTCCACGCCGACCGGCGGCCGCTACGACTACAAGCGCACCTACACCGACGGCCCCGCCTGGGCCGCCGTCACCGGCTACGCCTCCCAGGTCTACGGCACCACCCAGCTGGAGGGCGTCTACGACGACCTGCTCTCCGGCGCCGACGACCGCCTCTCCGGCTGGGCGGTGTGGGACGCCGTCTCCCGCGGGCAGAACCCCGGCGGCGACGTCCACACCACCATCGACCCGGCCGCCCAGCAGGCCGCCCTGCGCGGCCTCGGCCGCCAGCAGGGCGCCGTCGTCGCGATCGAACCCGCCACCGGCCGCATCCTCGCCCTCGCCAGCACCCCCTCGTACGACCCGGGCAGCTTCGCCGGCTCCTCCGCCGCCGACCGCGAGGCCTGGACGAAGCTGCGCGCCGACACCGACCAGCCGATGCTCAACCGGGCGCTGCGCCAGATCTACCCGCCCGGCTCCACCTTCAAGGTGGTCACCGCGGCCGCCGCACTCGCCTCCGGCCAGGTGACGGACATCCACGCGCCCACCGGCGCGCCCTACCCGTACGTCATGCAGGGCACCACCACCGAGCTGGTCAACGACAGCCGGGCCTGCGACGAGGCCGGCCTGTCGCTGGACGAGGCGATGGTCAACTCCTGCAACAGCACGATGGGCTGGCTCGGCACCCAGGTCGGGCTGCAGAGGATGGTGTCCACCGCCCAGTCCTTCGGGTTCAACGACGCCGCCCTCGACGTCCCGGTGCGCGCCGCCCGCTCCAACTTCGACACCAGGATGAACACCTCCCAGGTGGCGCTCTCCTCCATCGGCCAGTACGACACCGCCGCCACCCCGCTGGTCATGGCGATGGTCGCCGCCGGGATCGCCGACAACGGCACGGTCATGCATCCCCAGCTGGTGGACAAACTGACCCGCAGCGACGGCACCGTCGTCCAGCTCATGCACCCGCAGACGTACCGGCAGGCGGTGAGCCCCTCCGTCGCCGCGAAGGTCCAGCAGCTGATGGTCGACGTCGTCGAGGAGGGCACCGGCAGCAGGGCGCGGATCCCCGGCGCCGTCGTCGGCGGCAAGACCGGCACCGCCCAGCACGGCACCGGCAACGGCGGCACCCCGTACGCCTGGTTCATCGCCTGGGCGCGCCCGGCGGACTCCGGCGGCGTGCCGCCGGTCGCGGTGGCCGTGGTGGTCGCCGACAGCGAGGCCACCGACGTCACCGGCGGCACCCTGGCCGCGCCCATCGCCCGTTCGGTCCTGCGGGCCGTGCTGGACGGCGGCTGATCCGCCGCCGTCACCGCCCGGCCGGCGCGCGCCCCGCCGACACGCCCCCCGACCGGCGGGCACGGCACCGCGGCCGACGGCCCCGAACCGCCCGCCGGCCGCCCCCGTTGTGGCAGGACGCACACCATCAACCGTCGGGGCACCGGGACACGGACCCTCCCAGCCCCTAACCTCTCAGCCATGGTGACCCCCCGGATGCCCGACCGGCCCGTGCCCCGGCGCCGTGCGCGCCGGCGCCCCGCCGTCCCCGGCACCGGGGCGACGCCCGCCGTCCGGGTGCCCCGCCCCCGGTCCGTCCGCCGCCCGGCCGCCCGACGGCTGGCCGGCCACCGCGGCGTCCAACTGCTCGGCTGCGCGATCGCGGCCGGCTGGGCCGCCGCCTTCCCGCTCGTCTCGGACCTGCCCAACCAGGTCTTCTGGGGCACCCTGGCCGGCCCCGCCTACGGCATCGCCGGACTGCTCTGCCTGGTGCTGCCCCGGCGGATCGCCCCGCGCGCCGCCGCCGCGGTGGCGCTGGTCGGTGCGGTGCTGCTGCCGCTGGTGCTGCTCGCCGTGCACGGCCGCCACCAGTCAGAGGTGATGGTGGTCGAACGCTCCGCCCACCTGATGCTGCTCTCCGGCGACCCGTACCTGGCCGCGCCCGTCCGGGCCGCCGACTACAACCCGTACCTGCCCACGATGGTGCTCTTCGGTCTGCCGCGGGCGGTGCTCGGCAGCGCCGGGCCGGCGGCGATGCTGCTCGGCGACGCCCGGATCTGGTTCGCGCTGACCTTCCTCGGCTGCATGCTGGGCAGCTGGTGGCTGCTGCGCCCCGCCCACGACCGCGCCCCGCTGCTGCCGCTCGCCGTGCTCACCGCCTCCCCGCTGATCGGGCTGGCCCTCGCGGTCGGCGGCGTCGACCTGCCCTTGATCGGCGTCTGCTGCCTGGCGATGGCCCTCGCCGCCCGCGGCCGCGCCACCGCCGCCGGGGTGGTGCTCGCCCTCGCCTGCACCCTCAAGTGGACGGCCTGGCCGGCGCTGCCGGTGGCCGCCCTGCTGATCTGGCGGCTGTACGGCCGGCTGCCGGCCGCCCGGGCCGCACTGATCGCGGTCGGCGCCTCGGTGGCGGTGGTGCTGCCGTTCGCGCTGCTCGACGGGCAGGAGATGCGCGAGCAGGTCGTCCGCTTCCCGCTCGGCCTGGCCGCCGTGCAGACCCCGGCCGGCAGCCCGCTGCCCGGCAAGGTGCTGGCCGGCCTCGGCCCGACCGGCCACACCATCTCGCTCACCCTGCTCTGCCTGGGCGGCCTCGCCGTGGCGCTCTGGCTGCTGGCCTACCCGCCGACCTCGGCGGTCGCCGCCTGCGACCTGCTGGCGGCCGGCCTGGCGATAGCGTTCGTGCTCGCCCCGGCCGGGCGGTTCGGCTACCTGGCGCTGCCGGCCGTCCTGGTGATCTGGCCCCGGCTGGCCTCCCGGACGCTCTCCTGGCGGACGTCGGAGCGGGCCGCACTGCCGCCGCGCACCGGACTCGTCCAGGTCTGACCCCCGGGCCCGGACGACAGCCCGGACCCCCCGTCCGGCGCGTCCCGCGCACTGCGCCACGATGATCCAGAACACTCGTGCCGGGACGGCCGGCACCGCAGGGAGGACGGCGGATGGCGCACAGCGACGGACCGGCGGGCACCGACCGCCGGCGCTTCCTCGGACTCGCGGTCGGCGCCGCGGCGGCCGGCGCCGCCGCCACCGCGGGCTGCGCCTCCACGGCCGGCCCCACGCCCCCCGCCGACACCGGGAGGTCCTCCGCGGCCCGCCCCGCGCCCTCCGCCACCGCGGCCGAGAACGCACTGCCCGGCGACCCGGACTGGCGGATCACCCGGCCGGGCTCCGCCGAGGCGATCGAGGGCTTCGCCGACCGGGTGAGCATGCTGCCCGGCGAGCCCTTCGGCCTGTACGTCTCCACCACGGTGCCCGGGTTCCGGATCCGCGCCTACCGGATGGGCTGGTACGGCGGCACCCGCGCCCGGCTGGTCTGGCACTCGGACGCGCTGCCCGGCACCCGCCAGCCGGACCCGGAGGTGGACGCGGCCACCCGGCAGGTCCGCGCCGGCTGGCGCCGCACCGCCACCGTGCAGACCCGCGGCTGGCCCGAGGGCAGCTACCTGCTGCGGCTGGACGCCGAGGACGGCTCCGCCCAGCGGTACGTGCCGATCACCGTCCGCTCCCGGGCCGCCGCCGGCCGGACGGTGGTGGTCAACGCCGTCACCACCTGGCAGGCCTACAACGAGTGGGGCGGCCACAACCTCTACAACGGCCCCACCGGCGGCCTGGCCACCCGGTCGCTGCAGGTCACCTTCGACCGGCCCTACCGCTACGCCGACGGCGCCGGACTCTTCCTGGTGTACGAGGCGCCGCTGATCGCCCTCGCCGAGCGGCTCGGCCTGCCGCTGGCGTACACCACCACCGTCGACCTGGCCCGCGACGCCGAGCTGCTGCACGGCGCGACCGCGGTGCTCTCGCTCGGCCACGACGAGTACTGGTCGCCCGAACAGCGGGCCCACGTCGCCGCGGCCCGGGACGCCGGCACCAACCTGGCGGTGCTCGGCGCGAACTGCTGCTTCCGCCGGGTCCGCTACGAGCCCTCCGCGCTCGGCCCGGACCGCACGGTGGTCTGCTACAAGGGCGCCTGGCAGGAGGACCCGGGCCGCAGGGCCGGGCACCCCGCCACCAACGACTTCCGGGCCGCGCCGGACGCCGACCCGGAGAGCTCGCTGCTCGGGGTGATCTACGACGGCTACCCGGTGGACGCCCCCTACGTGGTCACCGAACCCGGCCACTGGGTGTTCGCCGGGACGGGGGCGAAGGCCGGCGACTCCTTCGCGCACCTGGTCGGCGTCGAGTACGACCGGGTGAACACCGCCTTCCCCACCCCGCGGCCGATCGAGGTCGTCGCGCACTCCCCGGTGGTCTGCGACGGCCGGCGGTCCTTCGCCGACACCGCCTACTGGACGGCCCCGGGCGGGGCCGGGGTGTTCGCCAGCGGCACCATGCGCTGGGTCGAGGCCCTGGACGCCCAGGGCCCCGGCGGGCACGGCAACCACGGCATGGACGGCCGGACGGGCGACCTGGTGCGCCGGGTCACCGAGAACGTCCTCACCGCCTTCGCCGCCGGCCCGGCCGCCCGGACCCACCCGGCCGTGGACAACGTCGCCGCCGTTTACGGCTAGGTGCTGTCTTCAAAGGGCGCTCGGGTGGCCGATTCAGGTGCCCCCAGCGCCCCTGGGTGCACCCGTAGTTCTTCGAAGACGGGCAGGGCCTCGGGGGTCAGCCGTTGTTGCCGATGCGGAGCAGCTTGGCGGCGGCCGGTGCGGCGGCCTGGGAGCCGTGGCCGCCGCCCTCGACCTCGGCGGACACCGCGAGGTCGCCGCGGTAGGCGGTGAACCAGCTGTTCGTCCCCTTGCCGTCGACCTCGGCGGTGCCGGTCTTGGCGTAGACGTCGCTGATCCCGGCCATGGGCTCGCGGGCGGTGCCCTCGGTCACCACGGCCCGCATCAGCGAGCGCAGGTCGGCCAGCACCTTCGGGTCGAGGGTGCGGGAGGCCTTGGCCACGTCCGTCTTGCCCGTCACCAGGACGGGCTGGCGGAAGATGCCGCTCTGCACGGTCGCCGAGACGGAGGCCATCGCCAGCGGATTGGTGCGGATCGCGCCCTGGCCGATGAACTCCGGCAGTGCGCCGTTGATGTTGGACGGCACCGGGATGTCGGTGTCGAAGGCCGGCAGGCCGGTGTGCCAGACGAGGCCGAGGCCGAAGACCTCCTTGGCGATCTTCGGCAGGCTGTCGGCCTGCAGCCTGTCGTGGCCGGTGTTGATGAAGGCGGTGTTGCAGGACTGCGCGAAGTCCTGCCGGAAGGTGAACTCCGGGTGGGCCTCGGGGAAGTCGTTGGAGACCTGCTGACCGCCGGCCGTGGTGCTGGCCGGGCAGGCGATCGGGGTCTGCGGGGTGACCCCGGCCTCCAGCAGTGCCGCGCCGGTGACCACCTTCATGGTGGAGCCGGGCGCGGTACCGCCGACGAAGGCCCGGTTCTGCCCGTCGGCGGGGGCGTTGGCGAAGGCCAGGACGTTGCCGGTGCTGGGCTCGATCGCGACCAGCGAGGCCTTGTGGGTGCCGGCCTTGGCCTGCTCCTTCACCGCGTCCTCGGCGGCCTTCTGCAGGGTGGCGTCGAGGGTGAGCTTCAGCGAGGGCACCGGCTTGGGCTCGGTGATCACGAAGAGCTGTTCGGGCTTGGCCTTGCCGGCGTCGTCCGAGATCACCACGCCGCTGCCGGCGTCGGCGGGGTCGCCGGCGGTGCCCTGCTTGAAGACGTCCAGCAGCCCGAGCAGCGAGGGGAAGCCGGTCAGCTGGCGGCCCTTGCGGTCGGTGACCTGCGCGGCCTGCGCGAAGACCGGCTTGACGTCGAGCGTCTTGCCCACCGCCAGGTGCGGGTGCACGACCGCGGGGCCCCACTGCACGGCGGCCCTGCCGTCGCTCATCTTCACCATCGGCAGCACGCCGCTGTACGTCCACGGCTTGCCGGAGCCGGCGAACTCGACCTTGGCGGAGAACGACAGGTTCACCGCCTGGGCCGCGTTGGCCGAGCTCTGGACGGGGGCGCCCGCCGGGGCCGCGGTCGGGCCGCCCGGCGTCATGGTGACCGCCGTCGGCTTGAGTTTGCTGCGGAACGCGGCCAGGGCGGCGTCGGCGGCGTCCGGCCGGTCGGTCTCCTTGCCCGCCGCCTCCAGGTCGCCCTTGGACCAGGCGGCCAGGAAGGCCTTGGCGGCCTCGGCGGCCTGCTCCTGGGTCGGCGAACCCGCGACGACCGTGCGCGGCCCCTTCGGCTTGTCGCCGTCGCCGGTCAGCGCGGTGGCGATGTTGTAGGCGCCGTACCCGCCGACCCCCAGCATCGCCACGCACACCCCGCCGATGCCGATCTTCACGCCCTTGTGCACGGTGTCCCCCCACGGTGTAGCCCCGACAGTGGCCGATCGCACCCACGGTAGAACACGGAACGTGTGTGCACCCACGACACTTCGGTCACTCGTGACACACCCGTTGTCCGCGGGCGGCGGTCAGATCCAGCTGGTGAACCACATCCTGGCCCGCCAGTCGTCCATCGGGATCGTCTCCCCCGTATACAGGGGGTGGAAGTACAGAAAGTTCCACATGACCGCGAAAACGAGCAGTCCGGCCGCCGCGCCGCCGACCAGCCGGCGGTCCCGGCCGGCCCCCGCCGGGCCGAGCAGGGCGCCGATCATCATGGTCACCGCCAGCACCAGGAACGGCACGAAGGCGACCGCGTAGAACAGGAAGATCGTGCGCTGCTGGTAGCCGAACCACGGCAGGTAGCCCGCGGCCACCCCGCACAGGATCGCCCCGGCCCGCCAGTCGCGCCGCACCGCCCAGCGGTACAGGCAGTACGCCAGCGCCGCGATGCCGGCCCACCACAGCACCGGGGTGCCGATGCCCAGCACCTCGCGGGCGCACTCGGTCGCCGTGCAGCCCGCCTGGCCGGCCTTCGGCGACTCGTAGAAGAAGGAGACCGGCCGGCCGAGCAGCAGCCAGCTCCACGGGTTCGACTGGTAGGTGTGCGGGCTGGTCAGGTGGACGTGGAAGTCGTACATGGTGGCGTGGTAGTGCCACAGGCTGCGCAGGCCCGCAGGGACCCAGCTCACGTCGAACTGCGGCAGCGGCAGGCCCATCAGGTGGTCCGGCGACAGGCCGGCCCGGTGCTCCGCCCAGTCGCGGCCGTAGCCGCCCTTGCCGGGCACCGCGCTGCTGAGGAACCAGCCCGTCCAGGAGGCCAGGTACACGCCGACGGTCACCGCGAACAGCAGCGGCAGCGCCACCACCGCGTCGAACAGGCCCCACAGCAGCCACCGGTGGTTGCCCGCCGCCCGGCGGGTCGAGGCGTCCCAGAGCACGCCCATCACCGCGAACGCCAGCAGCGCGTACAGGCCGCTCCACTTGGTCGCGGTCATCAGGCCCAGCGAGACGCCCGCCGCCAGCCGGTACGGCCGCCAGCCGAGGAACACCCAGTCCGGGCCCGCGCCGGCCTCCAGCCGGCGGGCGACGACGCCCCGCGTCCGGTCCCGGTCCAGCAGCAGGAAGCCGAACGCCGCCACGAACCAGAACATCACCACCAGGTCGAGCAGCGCCGTCCGGCTCATCACGAAGTGCAGGCCGTCGACCGCGAGCAGCAGCCCCGCCACGCAGCCCAGCAGCGTCGAGCGGAACAGCCGCCGCCCGATCCGGGCGATCATCAGGATCGACAGCGTGCCGAGCACCGCCGTCATGAACCGCCAGCCCAGCGGGTTCATCCCGAAGACCTGCTCGCCCAGGCCGATGATCCACTTGCCGACCGGCGGATGGACGATGTACGCCGGGTCCGCCCGGTACGGCACCGTCGGGTGCCCCGCGGTGATCAGGTTGTTGGCGTCGTCCGCCCAGCTGGTCTCGTAGCCGCCCCGCCAGAGCGAGTACGCGTCCTTGGCGTAGTACGTCTCGTCGAAGATCAGCGCCTTCGGCGTGCCCAGGTGCCAGAACCGCAGCAGACCGCCGAAGACCGCCACCGCCACCGGGCCGATCCAGCCCGACCAGCGGCACAGCCACGACCACGGCCCGTCCGGCAGGCGCAGCCCCAGCTGCAGCAGCACCGGCGAGGGCGGCACCACCGCCGGGGTCACCCCCGGGCCGTCCGGCATCGGCGGCACCAGCCGCTGCGCCACCGGCAGCGGCTCCGCCGTGCGGTACCCCGCGCGCTCCAGCCGCCGCCGCCAGAACGGCCGCTCCGGCTCCGGTTCCGGGCCGCGCGGCCCGGGCAGGCCCGGAACCGCGGGTGCGCCGCCGGGCGCCGCCGTGGACGCGCTCAGCAGCGCCACGCCGCCCTGGTCGGTGTGGTCCGCGCCCCCAGGCGCCTCGGATGCCGTGTCGCCGCTCACGCGCCACATCGTAGGGGCGCTCCCCCGGAAGCAGGAGGGCCCCCGGGGACCTCCCCCGCGAACCCGCCCGGTTCGTCACCGTTCGCCCCGCTGTCCCGGTGCCGGCCCGGCACTCGCCCGGCCCTGGGAGGATGGTGTCCGTGACAGGTGTACTCGTGCTCGCAGGAACCCCCATCGGCGACGTGGGCGACGCCCCGCCCAGGCTGCTCACCGAGCTCGCCGGGGCCGACGTCGTCGCCGCCGAGGACACCCGGCGGCTGCGCCGGCTGACCCAGGCGCTCGGCGTCGCCCCGACCGGCCGGGTGGTGTCGTACTTCGAGGGCAACGAGGTCGCCCGCACCCCCGAACTCGTCGAGGCGCTGCGCGGCGGCGCCCGGGTGCTGCTGGTCACCGACGCCGGCATGCCCTCGGTCTCCGACCCCGGCTACCGGCTGGTCGACGCGGCCGTCGCGGCCGGCATCCGGGTCACCGCGGTGCCCGGCCCGTCCGCGGTGCTCACCGCGCTCGCCCTCTCCGGCCTGCCGGTCGACCGCTTCACCTTCGAGGGCTTCCTGCCCCGCAAGGCCGGCGACCGGGCCCGCCAGCTCGCCACCGTCGCCGCCGAGCCGCGCACCATGGTCTTCTTCGAGGCCCCGCACCGGATCGCCGAGACGCTCGCCGCGATGGCCGAGGCCTTCGGCGGCGACCGCCCCGGCGCGGTCTGCCGCGAACTCACCAAGACCTACGAGGAGGTCCGCCGCGGCCCGCTGGCCGAGCTGGCCGCCTGGGCCGCCGACGGCGTCAAGGGCGAGATCACCGTCGTGGTGGCCGGCGCCCCGCCCGCCGCGCCGGAGGAGTTCGGCCCCGCCGAGCTCGCCCGCCGGGTCGCCGTCCGGGAGGAGGCCGGGGAGCGCCGCAAGGAGGCCATCGCGGCCGTCGCCGCGGATCTCGGCCTGCCCAAGCGCGAGGTCTTCGACGCCGTGGTGGCCGCGAAGAACGCGGGCTGACCAGGCGTGCTCCCGGCGGGTGCCGGTCGTACCGTGGAGGGAAGCACCCCGGCAGTGCCCGCGTTGCACCGGCTGCGTACAGGTCTTCCCAACGCACGTCCAAGACTTGACAAGTCGGGTGGGAAACCCGCCCGCGCGGGAATCGTCCGGGATGAAGACCCGAGCCGGACGACCGTCCGGCGGGCACCTGGGAGACGGCTATGAGCGAGACGATCGGTAGCCCTCTGACTGGCGAAACGCCCAGCGGCGTCGGACTGACCACCCGACGGCCCCCGAAGGTCGAAACCGTTCGGGAGGCGTACTCCTTCGCGTGCCTGAGCTGCGGCTACGGCTGGGAGCAGGCGTACGACATCGAGCACCACGTGGACCGGGAGGGCCGCATCGTCTTCGAGTACAAGGCGAACGGCGTCCGGGTCCCCTCGCCGCTGCGCGAGCCCACCTGCCCGGGCTGCGGCGGCCACAAGGTCCGGATCATGCGCGAGGGCCGGGTGGCCGGCGCCGAGGGCCAGGTGCACCACGCACCCGGCTACCAGAGCCACCCCGAACCCGAGGAGCCGCGGCGCGCCGCGGCCGAGGAGCAGCACCCGGTGCCCGCCGGGCAGCGCCGCCGCTGGTTCGGCTTCTTCGGGCACCGGGCCGACTGATCCGGCCCGCCCGCCCGGCCCCGCCGACGCCGGAGGGGCCGGGCCCGGGCCGGTAATCGGTCGAGGGCGGTTCCTTCGCGCGACTAAGATTCGGTGGCATGGCGGCCACTGAAGACCACAGCACCACCGACGCCCCGCGCTCGGCGTACTACGTCACGACCCCGATCTACTACGTGAACGACCGCCCGCACCTGGGCCACGCGTACACCACGGTCGCGGGCGACGTCCTCACCCGCTGGCACCGCCAGCGCGGCGAGGACGTCTGGTACCTCACGGGTACCGACGAGCACGGCCAGAAGATCATGCGGACCGCCGAGGCCAACGGCGTCACCCCGCAGGAGTGGTGCGACAAGCTGGTCGAGGAGGCGTGGAAGCCGCTCTGGCGGCACCTGGACATCGCCAACGACGACTTCATCCGCACCACCCAGCAGCGGCACACCGACCGCGTGCAGGAGTTCGTCCAGGACCTCCACGACAAGGGCGAGATCTACAAGGGCGGTTACTCCGGCCCGTACTGCGTCGGCTGCGAGGAGTACAAGCTCCCGGGCGAGCTGCTCCCCGGCGCCACCGAGGACGAGAAGCTCTGCCCGATCCACAAGCGCCCGGTCGAGTGGCTGGAGGAGGAGAACTACTTCTTCCGCCTCTCCGCCTACGGCCCGAAGCTGCTGGAGTTCTACGCGGCCAACCCGGACTTCATCGCGCCCGCCTCCGCCCGCAACGAGGTGCTGCGCTTCGTCGAGCAGGGCCTGCAGGACCTCTCGATCTCCCGCTCCACCTTCAACTGGGGCGTGCCGCTGCCCTGGGACGAGAAGCACGTCCTCTACGTGTGGGTCGACGCGCTGCAGAACTACATCACCGCCGCCGGCTACGGCGCCGACCCGGAGCGCTTCGCCGAGCTGTGGCCGGCCTCCGTCCACCTGGTCGGCAAGGACATCCTCCGCTTCCACGCGGTCATCTGGCCGGCCATGCTGATGGCCGCGGGCCTGCCGCTGCCCAAGCGGGTCGTCGCCAACGGCTGGCTGATGGTCGGCGGCGAGAAGATGTCCAAGTCCAACCTGACCGGCATCGCGCCCACCGACCTCACCTCGCACTTCGGCGTGGACGCCTACCGCTACTACTTCCTGCGGGCGATCCCGTTCGGCACCGACGGCTCGTTCTCCTGGGAGGACTTCACCGCCCGGTACACCTCCGAGCTCGCCAACGACTTCGGCAACCTCGCCTCCCGCGTGGCCGCCATGGTCGGCAAGTACCACGGGGGCACGCTGCCCGCGGCCACCGCCGCCGGCGCCGCCGAGCAGGCCGTCGTCGACGGCCTGGCAAAGGCCGCGGCCGAGGCCGACGCGAAGATCGGCGAGGAGCTGGACTTCGCCGGCGGCATCGCGGCGATCTTCGAGTTCGTCAAGCTGGTCAACGGCTACCTCACCGAGCAGGAGCCGTGGAAGGTCGCCAAGGACACCTCGGACGAGGGGCAGGCCCGCCTCGCCACGATCCTCTACACCGCGGCCGAGGCGCTGCGCGCCACCGCCGTGCTGCTCAACCCGCTGATGCCGGCGACCTCCGCCAAGCTGTGGGACTCGCTCGGCGCGGAGGAGGGCCTCGGCGCCCTCGCCGACCAGACGATCGCCACCGTCGCCGACTGGGGCCGGCTGCCCGTCGGCGCCACCGTCACCAAGGGCGACATCCTGTTCCCCCGCCTGGAAGAGAAGCCCGCCTCCTGATGGCCAAGAAGGACGACGACCGGTCGACCCCGCCGCCGCTGCCGGAACCCCTGGCCGTGGCGGTGGCCGACTCGCACACCCACCTGGACATGCAGGACGGCACCCCCGCCGAGGGCCTCGCCAGGGCCGCCTCGGTCGGGGTGACCACCGTCGTCCAGGTCGGCTGCGACGTGCGCGGCTCGCGCTGGGCGGCGGACCTCGCCGCCGAGTTCGAGGCCGTGCACGCGGCCGTCGCCCTGCACCCCAACGAGGCACCGCGGATCTTCCTCGGCGACCCCGACGGCTGGTCCGGGCAGCACCGGGCCCCCGGCGGGGCCGCCGCCCTCGACGAGGCGCTCGCCGAGATCGACGCCCTCGCCGCCCTGCCCCGGGTCAAGGCGGTCGGCGAGACCGGCCTCGACTACTTCCGCACCGGCCCCGAGGGCGTGGACATCCAGAAGGAGTCCTTCCGGCGCCACATCGAGATCGCCAAGCGGCACGGCAAGGCCCTGGTCATCCACGACCGGGACGCCCACGAGGACGTCATCGCCCTGCTCCTGGAGGAGGGCGCGCCCGAGCGCACCGTCTTCCACTGCTACTCCGGCGACGCCGCGATGGCCGAGACCTGCGCCGAGCACGGCTGGTACCTCTCCTTCGCCGGCCCGGTCACCTACAAGGCCAACCACGCCCTGCGCGAGGCCCTCGCGGTGACCCCGCTCGACCGCGTCCTGATCGAGACGGACGCGCCCTTCCTCACCCCGCACCCCTTCCGCGGCCGCCCCAACGCCCCCTACCTGATCCCGGTCACCCTCCGCGCGATGGCCGCCCACCGCGGCATCACCGAGGACGAGATGGCCACCGCGATCGCCGAGAACACCGCCCGCGCCTTCGGGTACTGACCGAACGGGGGGATGTTCCGGGGAAGGGCCACCGCGCAGGCGTGACCGTCCATAGGCTCGGGCCATGACGATCCGATGGACCGTCCCGCCGTCCAAGGGCTGGACGTACCAGCAGCTCGCAGACGTGGACCTGGACTTCGACTGGGAGCTCGTGGACGGTGCCGTCCTGCCCCGGGGGCTCACCGCGCTCTGGCACGACCAGGTGCGCGACAGCCTGGCGGAGCCCGTGCGCCGCGCCGCGCCGTGGCCGTACCGCGCGATCGTCCGGACGGCGGTGCTCATCGACGAGCGCAACCTCCTTCGGCCGGACGTCGTGGTCTACGACCGTACCGGCGTCGACAGCGCGAGCACCGAACACCTCTCGCCCGGGGACATCGCGCTGGTGGTCGAGGTGGTCTCCCCGACGTCCCGCTCCGACGACCGGTTCCGCAGGCCCGGGCAGTACGCCGAGGCCGGGATCCCCTCCTACTGGCGGGTCGAGCGCTCCGACGACGGCCTCCCGGTCGTCCACGAGTTCCGGCTGGACGAGGAGCAGGGCGTCTACCTGCCGGTCGCCGTCCACGAAGGACTGCTGGTCACGGCGGTGCCGTTCCCGGTGGAGATCGACCTCAAGCAGGTCGTCGAACTCTGAGGTGCCGCGGCGCCCGTATCCTTGCGGGGTGAGCAGCACCGATCCCGCACCCGCCGCCGACCACCACCTGCTCGGCGCGGCCGACATCCGCGAGCTGGCGGCCGCCTTCGGCGTCAAGCCGACCAAGCAGCGCGGGCAGAACTTCGTCATCGACGGCAACACCGTGCGGCGGATCGTCCGCGCCGGCGGGGTGACCGCCAAGGACAGCGTGGTCGAGGTCGGCCCCGGGCTCGGCTCGCTGACCCTGGCGCTGCTGGAGGTGGCCGCGCACGTCACCGCCGTCGAGATCGACCCGCTGCTCGCCCGGCACCTGCCGACCACCGTCGCCTCCCGGATGCCGGAGAAGGCGAAGGACTTCGACCTGGTGCTGAGCGACGCCATGGAGGTCACCGAACTGCCCGGCCCGGCGCCCACCGCGCTGGTCGCCAACCTGCCCTACAACGTGGCGGTCCCGGTGCTGCTGCACATGCTGCAGACCTTCCCGAGCATCGAGCGCACCCTGGTGATGGTGCAGAGCGAGGTCGCCGACCGGCTCGCCGCCAAGCCCGGCAACAAGGTGTACGGCGTGCCCTCGGTGAAGGCCAACTGGTACGCCGAGGTGAAGCGCGCCGGCGCGATCGGCCGCAACGTGTTCTGGCCCGCGCCGAACGTCGACTCCGGGCTGGTGTCGCTGATCCGCCGCGACCCGCCGAAGACCTCCGCCTCCCGCGCCGAGGTGTTCGCCGTGGTCGACGCCGCGTTCGCCCAGCGCCGCAAGACCCTGCGGGCCGCCCTGGCCGGCTGGGCCGGCTCGCCCGCCGGCGCCGAACAGGCGCTCGCCGCCGCCGGAATCGACCACAAGCTGCGCGGCGAGATGCTGACGGTCGAACAGTTCGCCGCCATCGCCGAGCACAAGCCCGAGGCCCAGAAATGATCACGGTTCGCGTCCCCGCCAAGGTCAACGTCCAGCTCGGCGTCGGCGGCCTGCGCGCCGACGGCTTCCACGACCTGGCCAACGTCTTCTTCGCCGTCGGCCTCTTCGACGAGGTCACCGCCACGCCCGGCGAGGGCGTCACGCTCTCCTGCACCGGCCCCGACGCGGCGTCCGTCCCGCTGGACGACAGCAACCTCGCCGCCCGCGCGGCCCGGCTGCTCGCCGCCCACCACGGCCTCGCCGACCCGGGCGTCCACCTACACATCGCCAAGGCCATCCCGGTGGCCGGCGGGATGGCCGGCGGCAGCGCGGACGGCGCCGCCGCCCTGGTCGCCTGCGACGCGCTCTGGGGCCTGGCCACCCCGATCGGGACCTTGCTGGAGCTCGCCGCCGGGCTCGGCTCCGACGTGCCGTTCGCCCTGCTCGGCGGGGTCGCGCTGGGCCGCGGCCGCGGCGAGATCCTGGACGCGCTGCCGGTCGCCGGCACCTTCCACTGGGTGTTCGCGGTCGCCGACGGCGGGCTCTCCACCCCGGCCGTCTTCCGCGAGTGCGACCGGCTCCGCGAGGAGGCCGGCACCGGCTCCTCGGAGGCCGACGTCCCCACCCCGGACGCCGACCCGGCGCTGCTCGCCGCCCTCGCCTCCGGCGACCCGGTCGCACTGGCCGCCGCGCTCACCAACGACCTGCAGGCCGCCGCCCTCTCGCTGCGGCCCTCGCTCGCCGACACCCTGCACGCGGGCACCGAGGCCGGCGCGATCGGCGCCCTGGTCTCCGGCTCCGGCCCGACCTGCGCCTTCCTCGCCAAGGACGCCGAGTCCGCCGAGGCGATCGCCGCCGCCCTGCGGACCTCCGGCACCTGCCGCACCGCCCACGCCACCCACGGCCCCGTCCCGGGCGCGGAGGTCAGCGCACCCAGGCCTTGAACGGCTCGGTGTCCAGGCTGATCCCGGCCGGGTCGGGCAGCACGACGGTCTTGCCGAACGGCCGCCGCACCAGGCTCACGTACTGCCCGTCCTCGGGCTCGCTGTGGACCAGCACCTCGCAGCTGTCCCGGTCGACCAGCAGGTAGACCGGGATGCCGGTCTCTGCGTAGGCCCGTGGCTTCTCGTCCCGGTCGCGGCGGTCGGTGTCGGTGTCGTACGAGGTCACCTCGACCACCATCACGGCGCGGTCGGCATCGGCCCACTCGCCCTGACCGGCGAAGCTGCCCTCCGGGGCGAGCACACCGTCCGGCTTGGCGTGGCCCTTGCGGTAGGTCTCCACCCGCAGCCCGCGCTCGGGGTACAGCCAGAGGTCGGGGCGCTGCTGCATGCACTGCTTCATCACCCAGCGGATGATCTCGTCGTGGTCGCCGTCCGGCACTGCCTTGACCCCCAGCCGCCCGTGGATGAATTCCATCCGCACACCCTCGCGCTCGGCCGCCAGGGCGATGCGCTCGAACTCCTCGGCCAGCATCTGCGGCCGGTCCTCCACCGCGGTCACCGCACACCTCCCGCTCTCCGGTTCGCTGCTGCGACCCTCGCACGGTACCGCGCCGGAGTCCGGGCCGGGACGTTCCCGCCTCCCACTAGGCTGGGTGGTCGGAGATCCCTCCCGACCCCTCCCCAGGAGCGCAGCAGCAGTGGCCGTCAACCTCGCCACCATCGAGTCCGTCAGCAAGGTGTACGGCACCCGTGCCCTGATGGACGGGGTGAGCCTCGGCGTCAGCGAGGGGGACCGGATCGGCGTCGTCGGGCGCAACGGCGACGGCAAGACCACCCTGATCCGGATGCTCGCCAAGCTGGAGGAGCCGGACAGCGGCCGGATCACCCACTCCGGCGGGCTGCAGATGGCCGTCCTCACCCAGCACGACTCCCTCGACCCCGAGGCCACCATCCGGCACGAGGTGATCGCCGACCGGGCCGACCACGAGTGGCTCGGCGACGCCCGGATCCGCGACATCATCGAGGGCCTGTTCGGCGGCCTCGACCTGCCGGGCTTCGCCGACGGCCTGGACACCGTGATCGGCCCGCTCTCCGGCGGCGAGCGCCGCCGGATCGCGCTGGCCAAGCTGCTGCTCGGCGAGCCCGACCTGATCGTCCTGGACGAGCCCACCAACCACCTCGACGTGGAGGGCATCGCCTGGCTCGCCCGCCACCTGCAGGCCCGCCGCTCGGCGCTGGTCTGCGTCACCCACGACCGCTGGTTCCTCGACCAGGTCTGCACCCGGATGTGGGACGTCCAGCGCGGCGAGGTCCGCGAGTACGAGGGCGGCTACTCCGACTACGTCTTCGCCCGCGCCGAGCGCTCCCGGATCGAGGCGACCGAGGAGCAGAAGCGGCAGAACCTGGCCCGCAAGGAGCTGGCGTGGCTGCGCCGCGGCGCCCCCGCCCGCACCTCCAAGCCGCGTTACCGGATCGAGGCGGCCAACGCGCTGATCGCCGACGTGCCGGAGCCGCGCGACAAGTCCGAGCTGATGAAGTTCGCCAACGCCCGCCTCGGCCGGACGGTGTTCGACCTGGAGGGCGTGAGCGTCAAGGCCGGCCCCAAGCACCTGCTGGACCACCTGACCTGGCAGCTCGGCCCCGGCGACCGGATCGGCCTGCTCGGCGTCAACGGCGCCGGCAAGACCTCGCTGCTGCGGGCCATGCAGGCCGCGTACGCGACCGAGGGCGACGTGCAGCCGGCCGGCGGTGTGATCAAGGTCGGCAAGACCGTCCGCCTGGCGTACCTCTCGCAGGAGGTCGCCGAGCTGGACCCGGCGACCCGGGTGCTGCAGGCCGTCGAGCAGGTCCGCGGCCGCGTCGACCTCGGCAAGGGCCGGGAGATGAGCGCGGGTCAGCTCTGCGAGCAGTTCGGCTTCGGCAAGGACAAGCAGTGGACGCCGGTGGGCGACCTGTCCGGCGGCGAGCGCCGCCGCCTCCAGCTGCTGCGGCTGCTGATGGACGAGCCCAACGTGCTCTTCCTCGACGAGCCCACCAACGACCTCGACATCGAGACGCTCAACCAGCTGGAGGACGTCCTCGACGGCTGGCCCGGTTCGATGATCGTGATCAGCCACGACCGCTTCTTCATCGAGCGCACCACCGACACCGTCTACGCGCTGCTCGGCGACCGGCGGATGCGGATGCTGCCGAACGGCGTCGACGAGTACCTGGAGCGGCGGGCCAAGATGGCCGAGTCGGCCGCGCCGGCCGCCGCCGCGGCCCCGGCCGCACCGGCGAAGCCCGCCGCGGACACCCGGGCGGTGAAGAAGGAGATGCAGAAGCTGGAGCGGCAGATCGCCAAGCTGGACGACCAGGAGTCCAAGCTGCACGCCCGGCTCGCCGAGCACGCCGCCGACTTCTCCAAGGTCGCGGAACTGGACGCCGAGCTGCGGAAGGTCCGTGACGAGAAGGAGGAGCTGGAGATGGCCTGGCTGGAGCTGGCCGAACAGGTCTGACGTCACGGCGAAGGGCGCCCCGCCGGGGCGCCCTTCGGCGTTCCGCGGCGCTCAGCGCCGGGGGCGGAACCGGCGGACGGTCTCCCAGCCGGCGGCGGGCAGCAGGGCCGCGGCGAGGAGCGCCCAGGCGGCCGAACCCCCGTGGCGGTACTGGGCGACGCCCAGGTCGAGCAGCAGCAGGGTGAGCGCGAGGCAGAGCACGGCGAAGAGCTTGTCGAACACGCCGTTGTCGTCGAACACGTTGTTCACGTGCGGCCTTTCGGAGGCGGAGGCGGCCACCATACCGCCGCGCCCCGGGCGGCGCACCACCCCGGCTCCCGTCCGGCCGTTCGCTCCCGAATCACCCGTGTGCCTGCTGTCCTTGCAGCTCAGCGCCTTGCCAGGGTGGGCGTCATGACGCATGACACCCCATCAGCGGGCGATCCGGCGGCGCTGCGCCGGGTGGCCGCCGCGGCCCTCCTCGGCACCGCCGTCGAGTTCTACGACTTCTTCATCTACGGCACGGCCGCCGCCCTGGTCTTCGGCCGGGTCTTCTTCCCCGGGCTGGGGGCGGTCGGCTCGCTGCTCGCCGCCTTCTCCGTCTACGCGGTGGCCTTCGTGGCCCGCCCGTTGGGCGCGGTGCTGTTCGGGCACTTCGGCGACCGGCTCGGCCGGCGGGCGACCCTGGTGGTGTCGCTGCTGCTGATGGGCCTGTCCACCGCGGCGGTGGGCCTGCTGCCCGACTACGGCCGGTGGGGCGGCTGGGCGCCGGTGCTGCTCACGGTGCTGCGCTTCTGCCAGGGGCTGGGGCTGGGCGGCGAGTGGGGCGGTGCGGCCCTGCTGCTCGCGGAGCACGCCCCGGCGGGCCGCCGCGGCCGGTACGGCGGGCTGCTGCAACTCGGGCCGTGCGCCGGGTTCTTCCTGGCGACGGGGGTCTTCCTGGTGCTGGGCGCGGTGCTGGACGAGGCGGCCTTCCTCGCCTGGGGCTGGCGGGTGCCGTTCCTGGTGTCCCTGGTGCTGGTGGCGATCGGCCTGTTCGTCCGGCTGCGGGTGGCGGAGAGCCCGGTGTTCCGCGCGGAGCGGGCGCGCTCGCGGGTGCCGGTGGCGGAGGTGCTGGCCCGGCACGGCCGCCCGGTGCTGCTCGGTGCGGGTGCGGTGATGTCCGGGTACGCGCTGTTCTACCTGACGACCACCTACGCGCTGGCGCACCTGACGGCGGACCTGGGGGTGGCCAGGACCCCGGTGCTCGGCCTGCTGATGGCGGGCGCGGTGCTGAAGGGCGGCACGGTGGTGCTCGCCTCGCGGGCGAGCGACCGGTTCGGCCGGCGGCGGACGCTGGCCACCGCGACGGCCCTGGCGGCGCTCTGGTCGGCGGTGCTCTTCCCGCTGCTGGAGACCGGCCGGACGGCGTGGATCGCGCTCGCCTTGCTCGGGGCGATGGCGCTGCTCGGCGCGATGCTCGGGCCGGTCGCCGCGTACCTGCCGGAGCTGTTCTTGACCCGGGTGCGCTACACGGGGGCGGCGCTGGCCTACAACCTGGCGGGCGTGGTGGGCGGGGCGACGGCGCCGCTGGTGGCGACCCGGCTGACCGCCGCGTACGGGACGGCCGTGCCGGTCGGCTGGTACCTGGCGGCGCTCGGCGGGGTGTCGGTGCTGTGCGTGCTCGGCCTGCCGGAGACCCGCGGGGCGGAGCTGGACGCGGCCGGCCGCCGGACCCCCGTGCTGGGCGGGGGTGCGGCGGCCGGGCGGTGACGGTGCGTCGGGGTGACGGCGCGTCAGACGGCCAGGGCGGCCCGGCCGGCCAGGGTGATCGCGGCCTGGCTGGCGACCCGCTCGCCGAGGTGCTCGGCGGTGGCGATGTCGGCCTTGTGGACGCCCTCCGGGCCCTGGTCGTTGTTGGTCTGGGCGCCGGCGCCGAGGAACAGGCCGAGGCGGTTGAGGTCGTTCTCCGAGGCGGTGGTGGAGTTCCAGCCCGGGTGCAGGCCCAGGTTCACCCAGTGCATGCCGTGCTGGGCGGCGAGCACCGTGAAGAACTGCAGGGTGTGCAGCTTGTCGCCGCTCTTCGAGGCGGAGTTGGTGAAGCCGGCGGCCAGCTTGTCCTTCCAGGTCTGGCCGAACCAGCGCTTGGAGCTGGCCTCGGCGAAGGCGTGGAAGGCGCCGGAGGCGGTGCCCATGTAGGTCGGCGAGCCGAAGACGATCGCGTCGGCGGCGTCGAGCTGCGCCCACTGCTCCTCGGTGATGGCGTCCACGGCGATCTGCACCGCGTCGGCGCCGGCCGCGGCGGCACCGCGGGCGACGGCCTCGGCCAGCACGGCGGTGTGGCCGTAGCCGGAGTGGTAGGCGATGGCGACGGTGGGACGGATGGCGGTCGTCATGCGGGATGGCTCCTCGAAAGGGGGCGGACGGATGCCCGGGTGGCCGGACGGACGGGCCGGCCGGGGCTGACGGTCTCCAATGTAGACCAGGTCTCCGATGGTTACCAACTCCCGATTGGAGACCGCCGGCGCTACCCTTGCGGTATGGCCACCCCCCAGCAGACCGCCGACCCGCGCCCCGAGACCCCGGACACCTGTCCCGGCGGCGACCAGGGGTTCGACATCTTCGCCGCCGTCTGCCCCAGTCGGGACGTGTTCGCCGAGCTCGCCGACAAGTGGTCGCTGCTGCTCCTGCTGAGCCTGCACAGCTGCGGCGAGCAGCGGTTCTCCGAGCTCCAGCGCGCGGTCGGCGGGGTCAGCCGCAAGATGCTCACCCAGTCCCTGCGCGCCCTGGAGCGGGACGGGCTGGTGCTGCGCACCGTCCACCCGGAGACCCCGCCGCGGGTCGTCTACGGGCTGCTGCCGCTGGGCCGCACCCTCGCGGAGCGGATCGCCCCGCTCGGAGACTGGGTCGAGTCCTACGCCGGCCAGGTGGTGGCGGCGCGCGAGCGTTTCGACCGGGCGCACGGCGGGGCCTGCACCCCGCAGGACTGATCCGGGGCCCGGTCGAAGCGCCCGCGACCGATTTCCCTTTCCGGCCGCCCACCCTGTAATGTCTTCCTCGTTCGCGGGGAACACCGGGAACACACCGAGAACAAGCCCCTATAGCTCAGTCGGTAGAGCGTCTCCATGGTAAGGAGAAGGTCTGCGGTTCGATTCCGCATGGGGGCTCCACGGAGCTCGAAGGCCCTCGCCGCAAGGCGGGGGCCTTCGGCGTTTCCCCGCATGCATTCCCCGGGCATTCCCCGGACCTTCCCGAGCCCCGTTCCGGGCCGCCCGGCGGCCTGGCGGACCCGCCGGGGATGCGCTGTGATGGTGCGTCACGCGCCGCGCCGGGGGCGGAGGTCCCCGGCGGAACGGCGCGGGGGACTGGGGGAGGGCGCCGTGGGCGTTCGGCTCGTGATCGTCGACGACCACCGCCTGCTGGCCGAGGCCCTGGCGGCCGCCCTGCGGCTGCGCGGGCACCGCGTCCTCGCCGTGGGGGCGCCCGCCACCGCCGTCGGCGGCCTGGTCGCCGGGCGGCGGCCCGAGGTCTGCCTGCTGGGGGTCGCCGAACCGGCCGAGGACGCCGACCCGTTCGGCCCGCTGCGGCAGCTGCGCGCTGAGCGGCCCGAGCTGGCCGTCGTGGTGCTCGGCCCGGTCGGCGACCCCGGGCGGGTGGCGGCGGCCTTCGCCGCCGGCGCGGCCGGCTACGTGCGCAGCGACGAGCGGATCGAGGTCGTCGAGCGCGCCGTCGCCCGGGTCCGGGCGGGCGAGGCCGCGGTCGCCGTCGACGTGCTGCAGGGCGCCTTCGAGGCGCTGCTGCGCCCGGCCGCCGAGCCGGACGACGACGCCGTACGGCTGCTGCGGCTGCTCACCCGGCGCGAGGCCCAGGTGCTGGCGCGGATCGCCGAGGGCGAGGACACCGCGGCGATCGCCGCGGGGATGGGCATCGCCTCCAGCACCGCGCGCACCCACGTCCAGCGGGTGCTGGTGAAGCTGGGCGCCCGCTCCCGGCTGGAGGCGGCGGCGGTGGCCGCCAGGACCGGGCTGCTGGACCGGGTGGACCGGTCCGCCTGACCCTTCGCGAACTCCCTCGGATGTTGACTTGTGGTCGGTGATGTTTGAATATGTTGGAGAGCGAGGAGATCGGAGCAGTCCACCGTGAAGAAGACCGTCACCAAGCTCGCGGACGGCCGCGAGCTCATCTACTTCGACACGGACGGCTCCGTGCTGCGGGACTCCGCCGACCTGCGCCCGCTGGAGCCCGCGGCGAGCCTCTCCGAGATCCGCCGGGACCCGGTCAGCGGCGACTGGGTGACCGTCGCCGCCCACCGGCAGGCCCGCACCTACCACCCGCCGGCCGACGAGTGCCCGCTCTGCCCGTCCCGCGACGGGCGGCTCAGCGAGATCCCCGCCGGCGACTACCAGGTCGCGGTCTTCGAGAACCGCTTCCCGTCCCTGGCCGCCGACGCCGCCGCGCACGCGGCCGACCACCACCACCCGGTCGCCGAGTCCGCCGCCGGCACCGGCCGCTGCGAGGTGGTCTGCTTCACCGCCGACCACGCGAAGTCCTTCGCCGACCTCGACGAGCGGCACGCCCGCCTCGTCCTCGACGCCTGGACGGACCGGACGGCCGAGCTGTCCGCCCTGCCGGGCGTGCGCCAGGTGTACTGCTTCGAGAACCGCGGCGCGGAGATCGGCGTCACCCTCGCCCACCCGCACGGGCAGATCTACGCCTTCCCCTTCGTCACCCCGCGGACGGCCCGCGCCATGGCACGGGCCGCCGACCACCGGGCCCGCACCGGCCGCAACCTCTTCGAGGACCTGCTCGCCGCCGAACGCGCCGACCCCGTCCGGGTGGTGCTGGCCGGCGAGCACTGGACGGCCTTCGTCCCGTTCGCCGCCCGCTGGCCCTACGAGGTGCACCTCCACCCGAACCGCCGGGTGCCCGACCTGACCGGCCTCACCGAGGCCGAGCGCGCCGAGCTCCCCGCCGTCCTCCTGGAACTGCTGCGCCGCTTCGACCGGCTGTTCATCGAGCCCGGGCAGAATGAGCAGGCCCAGCCGACGCCGTACATCGCGGCCTGGCACCAGGCGCCCGCCCTCGGAGGAGAGGAGCTGGCACTGCACCTGGAGCTGTTCACGATCCGTCGTACGGTGGGCAAGCTCAAGTTCCTCGCCGGCGTCGAGTCCGGCATGGACGCGTTCGTCAACGACGTGTCGCCCGAGACGGCGGCACAGCGCCTGCGGGAGGTCGCATCATGAGTAAGTACCTGGTCACGGGTGGTGCCGGGTATGTGGGCAGCGTGGTCGCCGCCCACCTGCTGGAGGCCGGACACCAGGTCACCGTGCTCGACGACCTCTCGACCGGCTTCGCCGAGGGCGTCCCGGCCGGTGCCGAGTTCGTCCGCGGCCGGATCCAGGACGCCGCCGAGGTGCTCGACGGCTCCTACGACGGCGTCCTGCACTTCGCCGCCTCCTCGCAGGTCGGCGAGTCCGTCGCCGACCCGGAGAAGTACTGGCGCAACAACGTGGCCGGCTCCCTGGAGCTGATCTCCGCGATGCGCAAGGCCGGCGTGCGCAAGCTCGTCTTCTCCTCCACCGCCGCCGTCTACGGCGAGCCCGAGGCCGTCCCGATCGCGGAGACCGCCCGCACCGCACCCACCAACACCTACGGCGCCACCAAGCTCGCCGTCGACCACCTGATCACCAGCGAGGCCGTCGCCCACGGCCTCGCCGCCGTCTCGCTGCGCTACTTCAACGTGGCCGGCGCCTACGGCAGCTCTTCGGGTGTCGCCTTCGGCGAGCGCCACGACCCCGAGTCGCACCTCATCCCGCTGGTCTTCCAGGCCGCCCTCGGCCAGCGCCCGCACATCGCCGTCTACGGCGACGACTACCCGACCCCGGACGGCACCTGCATCCGCGACTACATCCACGTCGCGGACCTCGCCGAGGCCCACCTGCTCGCCCTCGACGCCGCCCGGCCCGGCGAGCACCTGATCTGCAACCTCGGCAACGGCAACGGCTTCTCCGTCCGCCAGGTCATCGAGTCCGTCAAGCGCGTGACCGGCCGTGAGATCCCCGTCGTCACCGCCGAGCGCCGCCCCGGCGACCCGGCCGTCCTGGTCGCCTCCGCCGCCCGCGCCCACGAGGCGCTCGGCTGGCGGCCCCGCCGCCCCGAGCTCGACGACATCGTCGCCGACGCCTGGGCCTTCACCCTGGAGAAGCGAGCCCGATGACAGATGCCCAGTCCGTCCGCGACGGCGCCGCCCCGGCAGGGGTCTGGGCGGCGCCCGGCCGGGTCAACCTGATCGGCGAACACACCGACTACAACGACGGCTTCGTGCTGCCCGTGGCCCTGCCGCAGGCCGCCCGCGCCGACGTCCGGCTCCGCACCGACGGCCTGCTCCGCCTGCACAGCGAGCAGGCCGGGGGCGGTCCGGTGGAGCTCGCGGTGGCCGATCTCGTCCCCGGCGGCGTGGACGGCTGGGCCAAGTACCCGGCCGCCGTGGTGTGGACGCTGCGGGCGGCCGGGTACGGGGTCGGCGGCGCCGACGTCCGCATCGACAGCTCGGTGCCGACCGGGGCGGGCCTGTCCTCCTCGGCCGCCATCGAGTGCGTGGTCGCCACCGCCTACAACGACCTGCACGGCCTCGGCCTCGACGGCCCGGCTCTCGCCCGGCTCGCCCAGCGCGCCGAGAACGAGTTCGTCGGCGTGCCCTGCGGGATCATGGACCAGATGGCCTCGGTCTGCTGCACCGAGGGCAACGCGCTCTTCCTGGACACCCGCGACCTCGCCCAGCGGCAGGTCCCGCTCGACCTCGCCGGGGCCGGCCTGCGGCTCCTGGTGATCGACACCCGGGTCAAGCACGACCTCGCCGACGGCGCCTACGCCGAACTCCGGGCCGGCTGCGAACGCGCCGCCGCGCTGCTCGGCCTGCCCGCCCTGCGGGACCTCGACCCCGCCGGGCTGGCCGCCGCGCTCGACCGGCTGCCCGCGGAACTGCGGCCGCTGGTGCGGCACGTGGTCACCGAGAACGCCCGCGTCCGGGAGGCGATCGCCCACCTCGACCTCGGCGACCTCGCCGCGCTCGGGCCGATCCTCACCGCCGGGCACGCCTCGCTCCGCGACGACTACGAGGTCTCCTGCCCCGAGACCGACCTCGCGGTCGACACCGCCGTCGCGGCCGGCGCCCTCGGCGCCCGGATGACCGGCGGCGGCTTCGGCGGCTCCGTCATCGCCCTGACCGCCGCCGACACCCTCGACGCGGTCGCCGCCGCCGTCACCACCGCCTTCACCGACGCCGGCTACGCGGCCCCCCGCACCTTCACCGCCGTCCCGGCCCGGGGCGCGCACCGCATCGGCTGAGGGGCACCGGCGCGCGGGGTGCACCGTTCGCGGTGCGCCCCGCGCCGTCCGCGCGGACCCGGTTCGTGGTTGCTGCGCGAAGGTCAAATCCCCAGGGAATGAAGAAACTTCACCAATCCCCCACCCTTCACGCGCCCCTCCCGTACGCTGAGTCCGGTACCGGTGGGGGTCGGCGCCGGAGCAGGGGGGACGAACGATGGGACGTACTCGCGTCCTGGTGGTCGACGACCACCGCATCTTCGCCGAGGCGCTGGCCACGGCGCTCGCCGCCGAGCCCGAGATCGAGGTCGGCGCGGCCGGCACCGCCGCCGCCGCCGAACGCGCGCTGGAGCGCGCCGCCGCCGAGGGACGCCCGTACGACATCGTCCTGGTGGACGCCGACCTGACCCCCGCGGTCGGCCGTCCCGGCCAGGCCCGCTCCCGCGACAGGTTCCCCGTCGCGGTCGTGCCGCTGCCGCGCCGCGAGTCCTCGCCGGCGCCGACGCCCGGCGACGGCATCGCCCTGGTGGCCCGGATCTGCCGCACCCATCCGGCGCTCCGCGCCGTGGTGCTCGCCACCGACGACGACCCGCGCCGCGCCGTGCGCGCGCTGCAGGCGGGGGCGTCGGGCTGGGTCGCCAAGGAGAGCTCGCTGGGGCGGCTGCTGGCCGTCGTCCGTGGGGTGCTGCGCGATGAGACGCACCTGCCGCCGGCCCTGCTGACGGGCGTGGTGCGGGAGTTGACCAGTGCCCGGCGCGACCGGACGGAGAGCGAGCGGCTGGTCGGCACGCTGACCCCCCGTGAGGAGGAGGTGCTGCGGTGCATGGTGGCCGGCCTCGGCCGGCAGGCCGTCGCCGAACGGCTGTACCTCTCGCCGCACACCGTCCGCACCCACATGCAGAACGTCCTCGGCAAGCTCGGGGTGCACTCCACCCTCGCCGCCGTCGCGGTGGCCCGCCGGGCGGGCATCACGCCCTCCGAGCCGCTGCCCCCGCTCGCCCCGGCTCAGCCACCGCACCCGCCGACCGTCGCCTCGAACGCAGGCCCGGGCGCCGGCTGAATCGTTTCCTCGCGCCCGCGCCGGGCGGGGGAGCGGCCGGACGCCACACCCAGGTACCGACTCCGTCAGGTCAGGAGACCGGAGGACAGATGTCGCCCAACAGCACCGCCGCCCGTCCCGATGCACAGCCCGTCCCGCTCGCCGGGGCGGCCGCCGGCCCGCCGGGCCTGCGCACCCTGGTGATCGGCGGTGGCGCCGCGGGGTCGGCGCTGGTCCGCGACCTGATCCGGACCCCGGAGTTCGGCCTCGCCCCGGTCGGCGTCC
Organism: Kitasatospora sp. NPDC007106; assembly: GCF_040634455.1. Taxonomy (NCBI): domain Bacteria; kingdom Bacillati; phylum Actinomycetota; class Actinomycetes; order Kitasatosporales; family Streptomycetaceae; genus Kitasatospora; species Kitasatospora sp. NPDC007106. The sequence goes on along the minus strand of NZ_JBEYFP010000012.1, from coordinate 13,954 downwards.
TCGACGACGACCCCGCCAAGGCGGGCACGGCCGTGGACGGCGTTCCGGTGCTGGGCCCGCTGGCCGGACTGACGCCGCTGGCGGTGGCGCACGGCGCGCAGGTGGTGGTGCTGGCGATCCCGGGGCTGCCGCACCAGCAGGTACGGGCGCTGGCGACGGCGGCGGCCGCGGCCGGGGCGGCCGTCCGCTACCTGCCGTCCTTCCTGTCGGCACTCCGCCGCGAGGTGGTCGGCTCGGACCTGCGCAGCCTGGACGTCAACAAGCTGATCGGCCGGCACGAGGTGCACGTGGTCTCGCCGGACGTCCGGGCGGTGATCGAGGGCCGCCGGGTGCTGGTGACGGGCGCGGGCGGGTCGATCGGCAGCGAGCTCTGCCGCCAGGTGCACGCCTTCAACCCGTCCGAGCTGTACATGCTCGACCACGACGAGTCCAACCTGCACCGGCTCCAGCTGGAGATCTGGGGCGAGGCGCTGCTCACCGACGACTCGCTGGTGATCGCGGACATCCGGGACCGGCCGCGGATCCAGCAGATCTTCCGCGACCTTCGCCCGGAGGTCGTGTTCCACGCGGCGGCGCACAAGCACCTGCCGCTGCTGGAGCGGCACCCGAGCGAGGCGGTGAAGTCCAACGTCCTCGGCACCGACCACCTGGTGGAGGCGGCGCTGGCCACCGGCGTGGAACGGTTCGTGCTGATCTCCACGGACAAGGCGGCCGATCCGACCTCCGTGCTCGGCGCGAGCAAGCGGCTGGCCGAGCTGATCGTCCGGGCGAACGCCCGGGACGCCCGGAACCTGGGCACCGGGGTGTTCTCGGCCGTCCGGTTCGGCAACGTGCTGGGCTCGCGCGGCTCGCTGCTGTCGGTGCTGGAGGAACAGCTGCGCAGCGGCGGCCCGGTGACCGTCACCCATCCCGACGTGACCCGCTTCTTCATGACCATCGAGGAGGCCGTCGGCCTGGTGCTGGAGGCCGGCCGGATGGCGGAGGGCGGCGAGGTCTTCGTGCTCGACATGGGCGAGCCGGTGCGGATCGTCGACCTGGTGCACAACTACGCCCGGCAGGTGCAGCTCGGCGCGGAGGACGTGGAGATCCGCTACACCGGCCTGCGGGCGGGCGAGAAGCTCAACGAGGCGCTGTTCTCGGAGGGCGAGGAGCGGCTGCCGACCGAGCACGGCCGGATCTTCGCGACGGTGGCCGGCGACGGCGGCCCGGAGGACCTGGCCGGCGGCCTGACCGGGCTGTACGCGGCGGCGAAGGTCAACGCGGACGCCGAGGTGCGCGACCGGCTGGCGGAGCTGCTGCCGGGCTACCGGACGCCCGAGGCCGTCCCGGTGCCGGCCCTGGCCACCCCGTACCCGGACGGCTTCTGAGGCGCGGGCGGCCCCGGGAGGGCCGGCGACGGGGCGCGGTCAGCCGGCCTGGTCGAAGGGGGCGACCAGGCAGCGCAGCAGCGCGGCGAGCTCGCCCTGCTGGTCGGGGCTGAGCTGGGCGAGGAGTTCGCGCTCGTGCGCGAGCAGACCGGCGAGCGCCTGGTCGGCCTTGTCGCGGCCGTCGTCGGTGAGCCGGACAAGCACTCCGCGCCGGTCGTCCGGGTCGGGCAGCCGGCGGACGAGGTTCTTGCCGGTGAGCCGGTCGATCCGGTTGGTCATGGTGCCGGAGGTGACCAGGGTCTGGGTGAGCAGCTGGCCGGGGGAGAGCTGGTAGGGGGAGCCGGCCCGGCGCAGCGCCGTCAGCACGTCGAACTCCCACGGCTCCAGGCCGTGCTCGGCGAACGCGGTGCGGCGGGCACGGTCCAGGTGCCGGGCGAGTCGGCTGACCCGGCTGAGCACCTCGAGCGGTTCCACGTCGAGGTCGGGGCGCTCTCGGCGCCATGCTGCGACCAGGCGGTCGACCTCGTCCTCCATGACGATCAGTGTATCGGGGGTTGTGTCGATGTGAAGTCTCTTGACATCGAGAGTTTTCACGCGCACCCTCTCGACTGGATATCTTGATGTCGAGATACTTGGGAGACCGCCATGCCCGCCACCGCCTGGGACCCCGCGCAGTACCTCCGCTTCGCCGACGAACGCACCCGCCCGCTGCACGAACTCGTCGCCCGGATGCCCGCCCTGCCGGCCGCCCCCGTCGTCCTCGACCTCGGCTGCGGCCCCGGCAACTCCACCGCCGTCCTGCGCGAACGCTGGCCCGACGCCCACCTCACCGGCGTCGACAACTCCGCGGACATGCTCGCCACCGCCCGCACCGACGGCGAACCGCACGCCGCCTACCTCCTGGCCGACGCCCGCATCTGGGACCCGGCCGGCGCCGCCCCCGACGCGATCGTCTCCAACGCCACCCTGCAGTGGCTCAACCCCGACGGCGCCGACCGCGCCGACCACCTGTCCCTGGTCGCCCGCTGGGCGGCCGTCCTGCGGCCCGGCGGGGTGCTCGCCTTCCAGGTGCCCGGCAACTTCGACGCGCCCAGCCACACCCTGCTCGCCGGGCTCCGCGGCAGCGCCCGCTGGCGGGACGCCCTCGGCGAGGGCGCCGAACGGGCCGGCGTGCACGACAGCGCCGAGTACCTGCAGACCCTGCTCGGGGCCGACTGCACCGCGGACGTCTGGGAGACCACCTACCTGACCCTGCTCGCCGGCCCCGACCCGGTGCTGCAGTGGGTCAAGGGCACCGCCCTGCGGCCCGTCCTCTCCCGGCTCACCGACCCGGCCGACCGGGAGGAGTTCCTCGCCGCCTACGGCGCCCTCCTGCGCGAGGCCTACCCGGCCGGGGAGCACGGCACCGTCTTCCCCTTCCGCCGCATCTTCGCCGTCGCGCAACGCCGGTAGGGGGATCACTGCAGGGGCGCGTGGGGGCTGAGGCGGCCCCTACTTGTGGAAGTGGTGGTGGCCCGGCATGGCCGGGTGGCGGCCGAGGAGGACGACGCCGCCCACCACCGCCAGCAGCCCCACCACCTGGAAGGCCACCGCGACCGGGGTCACCCGCAGGCGGTCGCCGAGGAAGCCGACCGCGCAGGCGATCCCGGTCAGCGGCTGGGCCGCGGTCAGCGCGGGCAGCGACATCCGCAGCGGTGCCGCCTCGAAGGCCGACTGCACCAGCAGCAGGCCGACCACGCCGATCACCACCACCGCGTACGGCTGCCAGCTGTGCACCACCGCGCCGATGCCGTGCTCGTCCAGCCGCTCGGTGGTCATCCGGGTCAGGGCGTCCTGCAGCCCGTAGAGCAGTCCCGCGGCGAGCGCGAGCAGGGTGGCCTCCTCGAAGAGCGGCATGTGCTTGGCGACGAGCACCAGCAGCACGGCCAACCCCGAGACGATGCCGACCACCAGCCAGAAGCGCAGGTGGCCGGCCTCGGTGCCGCCGCCCTGCGGACGGCCCGCCACGATGAAGGAGGTCACCCCCAGGGCGATCAGCGCCACCCCGGCCCAGCCGGAGCGGCCCAGCCGTGTCCCGGTGAGCCTGCGGGCCATCAGCATGGCGAACACCAGGTTGGTGGCGAGCAGCGGCTCGACGAGTGCCACCTCGCCCTGGCTCAGCGCGACCGCGCTGAGCACCAGGCCGGCGATCATGAAGCCGAGGCCGATCAGCCAGTCCGGCATCCTCGCCAGGTCGAGGAGCAACCGCCAGTGCAGCAGGTCGCTCTTGGGGGCACGCTGGGCGGCGTGCTGCTGCAGCACGAAGCCCAGGCCCAGGCAGCAGGCCGCCCCCACTGCCAGAATGAAGACCGCCACGCGACCACCTCGGTGCCGTCACACCCGTCGTTCGCCCACCAGCTTCGGATGCCGCTCCAGGCCCTCCAGGCCGTGCCACGCCAGATTCACCAGATGGGCGGCCACTTCGGCCTTCTGCGGCTTGCGCACCTCCAGCCACCACTGGCCGGTGAGCGCGACCATTCCGACCAGCATCTGCGAGTACATCGGTGCCAGCCGGGGATCGAATCCCCGGGACTTGAACTCCAGTCCCAGGATGTCCTCGACCTGGGTGGCGATGTCACTGATCAGCGAGGCGAAGCTGCCGGTCGACTGCGCGACCGGCGAGTCCCGGACGAGGATCTTGAAACCGTCGGTCGAGGTGTCGATGTAGTCCATCAGCGCGAAGGCCGCCTGCTCCAGCAGCTCGCGGGAGTGCCCGCCGGTCAGCGCCCCGGTCACCATGTCCAGCAGCAGCTGCATCTCCCGGTCGACCACGACGGCGTACAGCCCCTCCTTGCCGCCGAAGTGCTCGTAGACGACGGGCTTGGAGACCCCGGCGCGCTCGGCGATCTCCTCGACCGAGGTGCCGTCGTAGCCGCGCTCCGCGAAGACCGACCGGCCGATCTCCAGCAGCTGCTCGCGCCGCTGCTTGCCGGTCATCCGGACCCGGCCGCCCGCCCGGCCGCCGCGCGCGGCCGGTGCGGAGCGGGTGCGGCCCACCGCGGCGCCGTCCCCGCCGGTCGCGTGCTGATGGCCGTCCGCGGTGTCTGCGTTGCTCCCGTTCACCCCTACATCATGCTGCAGCGGGCGGGTCATACGGCGCGGCGGGCGTCGATCCGCTCGGCCCCCGGCCAGCGGACGTCGGTCGCCCAGCCCGCACGCTCGAACCAGCGGATCAGGCGGGCCGAGGAGTCGACCTGGCCGCGCAGCACACCGTGCCGGGCGCTGGTCGGGTCGGCGTGGTGCAGGTTGTGCCAGGACTCGCCGCAGGAGAGCACCGCCAGCCACCAGACGTTGCCGGACCGGTCGCGGGACTTGAACGGCCGCTCGCCGACGGCGTGGCAGATCGAGTTGATCGACCAGGTCACGTGGTGCAGCAGGGCGATCCGTACCAGCGAACCCCAGAAGAAGGCGGACAGCGCCCCCTGCCACGACATCGCGACCAGTCCGCCGACCACGGGCGGGATCAGCAGCGACAGGGCCGTCCAGAGCCAGAACAGCCGGGAGACCCGCCGTATGGCCGGGTCGGCGATCAGGTCCGGGGCGTACTTGTGCTGCGGGGTCTGCTCCTCGTCGAAGAGCCAGCCCATGTGCGCCCAGAACAGGCCCTTCACCAGGGCCGGCACGCTCTCGCCGTACCGCCACGGGGAGTGCGGGTCGCCCTCCTTGTCGCTGAACCGGTGGTGCTTGCGGTGGTCGGCCACCCAGCGCACCAGCGGCCCCTCCACGGCGAGGCTGCCGGCCACCGCCATGGCGATGCGCAGCGGGCGGGCGGCCTTGAAGGAGCCGTGCGTGAAGTAGCGGTGGTAGCCGACGGTGATGCCGTGGCAGGACACGAAGTACATGACGGTCGCGATCGCGACGTCCGTCCAGCCGAGGCCCCACCCCCAGGCCACCGGGACGGCGGCCAGCAGAGCCAGGAAGGGGACGGCGATGAACAGGCCCAGGGTGATCCGCTCGGCCATTCCCTGTTTCTCCCCGCCGAGGGTCGCGGAGACCTGGGCGGGTGGCTTCTGCGCCGCCATGGTGGGTGCTGCACCGGCCTGCATGGTCATGGGGGCGTCCTCGGGAGGGAGCGGAACCTACGTAGGCGTAACCTACGGCATCGTAGGTTCCCGGGCATCCGATGGGAAGACGTGTCGCACCGGCGGGACTCCGGAGGGTGGTGGATGCAGAGCGGCGCACCCCGTACTCTTAGCCCTGCATTGCCCGCCGACGTCCGTCGGCGCGTCACCCGTGCACGGCATCCGTCCCGGATCGTCTAAGGGCAGGACAGCTGGTTTTGGTCCAGCTTATGGGGGTTCGAATCCTCCTCCGGGAGCTCCGCACACAGCCCCGACCGTCCGGCAGGCGCGCCCGACCCTCCCTCAGAACAACCGAGGAGCCCTCCGCGTGACTGCCAAGAAGACCGCTGCCGTGATCGTGCTCGCCGCCGGCGGCGGCACCCGGATGAAGTCCAACCGGCTGCCGAAGGTGCTGCACGAGATCTGCGGCCGGTCCCTCGTCGGCCACGCCGTCGCCGCCGCCCGGGAGCTGGAGCCCGAGCACCTCGTCGTGGTCGTCGGCCACCTGCGCGAGCTCGTCGCCGCCCACCTGGAGCAGCACTACGCGGGCGTGCGCACCGCCGTCCAGGAGCAGCAGAACGGCACCGGCCACGCCGTCCGCACCGCCCTCGACGCGCTGACCGCCGACGGCACCGTCCTCGACGGCACCGTGCTCGTCACCACCGGCGACGCCCCGCTGCTCACCGGCGCCACCCTGCGGGCCCTCGCCGAGGCGCACGCCGAGCAGGGCAACGGCGTCACCGTGCTGACCGCCGTGGTGCCGGACGCGAACGGCTACGGCCGGATCCTGCGCGACGACCACGGCGCGGTCGCCGCGATCGTCGAGCACAAGGACGCCACCAACGAGCAGCGCGCCGTCTCCGAGATCAACTCCGGTGTGTTCGCCTTCGACGCGAAGCTGCTCGCCGAGGCGCTCGGCCGGCTCACCACCGACAACGTCCAGGGCGAGGAGTACCTCACCGACACCCTGGAGATCCTGCGCACCGGCGGCCACCGGGTCGGCGCCGTGGTCGCCGACGACTTCCGCGACATCCTCGGCATCAACGACCGGGTGCAGCTCGCCGAGGCCCGCCGGATGCTCAACGACCGGCTGCTGGAGCAGGCCATGCGGGCCGGCGTCACCGTCGTCGACCCGGCCACCACCTGGTTCGACGTCCAGGTGAGCTACGAGCCGGACGCGGTCGTGCTGCCCGGCACCCAGCTGCAGGGCGCCACCCACCTGGGCGAGGGCTGCACCGTGGGCCCGAACTCCACGGTGACCGACAGCACCATCGGCGCCGGCGCCACTGTGAGCAACGCCACGGTGATCGAGGCCGAGGTCGGCGAGTCCGCCTCGGTGGGCCCCTACGCCTACCTCCGCCCGGGCGCCAAGCTCGCCCGCAAGGCCAAGGCCGGCACCTACGTCGAGATCAAGAACTCCGAGCTCGGCGAGGGCGCCAAGGTGCCGCACCTCTCGTACATCGGCGACGCGACGATCGGCGAGGGCAGCAACGTCGGCGCGGCCTCCGTCACCGTCAACTACGACGGCGTCAACAAGCACCGCACCGTGATCGGGGCGCACTGCCGCACCGGCTCGGACAACATGTTCATCGCCCCGGTGACCGTCGGCGACGGCGCCTACACGGCGGCCGGCTCGGTGATCTACCAGGACGTCCCGGCCGGTTCGCTGGGCGTCGCCCGGGCGCAGCAGCGGAACATCGCCGGCTGGGTCGCCCGCAAGCGCCCCGGCACGGCCGCCGCCGAGGCCGCCGCCAAGGCCGAGGCGTCCGGGACGCCCGAGGCCTGAGCGGCTGCGGGGGATCTTGGGAAACGGTCCCGGGGCGGACGGTTCCCTGCGCACCGCGTAACCTGGAGTACATACGTGCGCCACTGGGCTGACCGTACTCGTCCCGGCGTACTCCAAATCCCCTGCCGACCGACGTCCCCGAGCGCTGCTGCCCGGGTGCGCCGTGGCGGGTCCATGTGCGGCAGCAACGCGAGGAGACGGTGCAGTGAGCGGGATCACGACGTCGGGTGAGAAGAAGCTCAAGCTCTTCTCCGGCCGTGCCCACCCCGAGCTTGCGGAGGAGGTGGCCCGGGCACTCGACACCGAACTGGTTCCCACCAAGGCCCTGGACTTCGCGAACGGTGAGATCTACGTCCGCTTCCTGGAGTCGGCCCGCGGCGCGGACTGCTTCGTGATCCAGAGCCACACGGCTCCGATCAACCAGTGGATCATGGAACAGCTGATCATGATCGACGCGCTGAAGCGGGCCTCGGCGCACAGCATCACGGCGATCCTGCCGTTCTACGGCTACGCCCGGCAGGACAAGAAGCACCTCGGCCGCGAGCCCATCTCGGCCCGCCTGGTCGCCGACCTGCTCCGCCAGGCCGGCGCCGACCGCCTGATGGCCGTGGACCTGCACACCGCGCAGATCCAGGGCTTCTTCGACGGCCCGGTGGACCACCTGTTCGCGCTGCCGATGCTGGCCGACTACGTGGGCGAGCGGGTCGACCGCTCCAAGCTCACCATCGTCTCGCCGGACGCCGGCCGGGTGAAGGTCGCGGACCAGTGGTGCGACCGCCTGGACGCCCCGCTGGCGATCATCCACAAGCGCCGCGACATGACGCAGGCCAACACGATCCTGTCCGCCGAGGTCGTCGGCGACGTCAAGGGCCGGGTCTGCGTCCTGGTCGACGACATGATCGACACCGCCGGCACCATCTGCGCCGCCGCCGACGCGCTCTACGACAACGGCGCCGCCGACGTGATCGTCGCCGCCACCCACGGCGTGCTCTCCGGCCCCGCCGCGGACCGCCTGAAGAACTCCCGCGTCAGCGAGTTCGTCTTCACCAACACCCTGCCCACCCCGCAGCAGCTGCAGCTGGACAAGGTGACCACCCTCTCGATCGCCCCCTCGATCGCCGCCGCGATCAAGGAGGTCTTCGAGGACGGCTCGGTGACCAGCCTCTTCGAGGGCGTGCACTGACCGTCCGCCCCGGACGTCCGGCCCCCGCACGCCACGCGTGCGGGGGCCGATTTCACGTTGACGCCACCACCGGTTAGACTCGTGGAACTGCTCGGCGAGGGATGCCGTGTGCCCGTACGGGTACCGCAACCGTGATCGACGCGCTGCTTCCAGTAGTCGTCCGCCGCCGAGCGACCCCCAAGGAACTTGAGGGTGTGGCCCGGCGGTTTTTGTCGTTCCTGCACCCGCGCCAGTCTTTCTCCCGAGGAGTGCAGTCGTGTCCGAGATCCGCCTTGCCGCCGAGACCCGCACCGAGTTCGGCAAGGGTGCCGCCCGTCGCGCCCGCCGCGCCGGCTTCGTCCCCGGTGTCGTCTACGGCCACGGCCACGCGCCGGTCCACCTGAACCTGCCCGGCCACGACCTGATGATGGCCCTCAAGACCCCGAACGCCCTGCTGGTCGTCCCGATCGAGGGCAAGGACGAGTACGTCCTGCCGAAGGCCGTCCAGCGCGAGGCCATCAAGCGCAGCATCGAGCACGTCGACCTGCTCCTCGTGAAGCGCGGCGAGAAGGTCACCGTCGAGATCCCGGTCCACACCGAGGGCGAGCTGGCCCCCGGCGGCAACCTGATCGAGAACGTGCTGAACGCCCTCCCGATCGAGGCCGAGGCCACCCACCTGCCCGAGTCGGTCACCGTCTCCGTCGAGGGCCTGGAGGCCGGCGCCTCCATCACCGCCGGTGACATCGTCCTGCCGAAGGGCACGACCCTGGCCGTCGAGGCCGACGCCGTCGTGCTGCAGGTCATCGGCGCCCAGGCCCCCGAGGCCACCGAGGAGGAGGCCGCCGAGGGCGAGGCCGTCGAGGCCTGATCCCCGCCGGATCCGCTTCCGCCGCCCCCGGCCGTTCCTGACCCCAGGAGCGGCCGGGGGCGGCGGCGTTCCCGGGCCCGGCCGCCGCTCAGCCGTGCCCCGGCAGCAGCCGCAGCCGGACCTCCTGCGGCACCGGCTTCAGCGCCTCCCGCAGCGTCAGCCCGGAGACCCGCGGCAGCCGTCCGGCCAGCCAGTCGCAGACCTCCTCCGGGTGGTGCCTGGCACCCTCGCGCAGCGACCAGCCCAGCGCCTTGCGCACGAAGAACCGGGGATCCGTCAGCAACGGGTCCGCGAGCGCCCCGAACTCCCCGAAGAAGAGCGGGAACCGCTCCGGCGAGCGGAGCGCCGGGAGGTGGCCCAGCACCCCGCCCCGGCGCACCCACAGCTCGTCCCGGCGGCTCCAGCGCAGCAGCACCTCCGCCGTCCCCGGGTACCGCAGCAGCAGCGGACCGGCCGCCTTCGGCGCGATCACGTCGACGTGCGCCCAGGTGTCGCACTGCTCCAGCATCCGCTCCAGCAGCGCCAGATCGGCCGGCACCAGCATCCGTTCGCGCGCCTCCAGCAGGAACCCGGCGCAGCTGCGCGACTCGTGCACCGGCCGCGCCCACAACTCCTCGACCAGCGCCAGCACCGCCGCCCGGTCCAGCCCCGGGTGGCGCCGGAGCAGACCGCGCACCGCGGCGCGCATCCCCGGCACCGGGACCCCGAGATGGCGCAGCGAACTCTTCAGGTACGCCTTCTCCTGCTCGGCGCGGCCGGGCACCACGGAGCCCTGCAGCTCCGCGTCGAGCTCGGCGGCCAGTGCGGCGGTCGGTGCGGTCACGGGCGGTCCTCCGGTCCGGCGGCGGTCGTCGTCACGACGGTACGCCGCCCCGCGCCGCCGCCGCGGACGCCCCTGCCACGGCCGGGCGCGGCGCCGCTGCGGATAATGGACCCGCAGGAACGAGGCGAGCGGAGATCGGTGATGAGCGCGGTGGCGGACGAGTACACGGGACCCTGGCTGGTCGTGGGCCTGGGCAACCCCGGCGAGGGCTACGCCCGCAACCGGCACAACATCGGCTTCATGGTGGCGGACCTGCTCGCGGAGCGGATGGGCGCGAAGTTCAAGGCGCACAAGAGCCGCGCCCAGGTCGCCGAGGGCCGGCTGGCCGGCCGGCGCGTGGTGCTGGCCAAGCCGATGACGTTCATGAACCTCTCCGGCGGGCCGACCACGGCGCTGCGCGACTTCTACAAGGTCCCCAACGGGGCGATCGTCGCCATCCACGACGAGCTGGACATCGACTACGCCGCCCTGCGGCTGAAGTGCGGCGGCGGCGACAACGGCCACAACGGGCTGAAGTCCATCACCAAGTCGCTCGGCGCCGACTACCACCGGATCCGCTGCGGCATCGGCCGCCCGCCGGGCCGGATGGAGGTCGCGGACTTCGTGCTGAAGGACTTCTCCTCCGCCGAGCGCAAGGACCTCGACTGGTTCGTGGACCGGTCGGCGGACGCCGTGGAGGCGCTGCTCTCCGAGGGGCTGGAGCGGGCCCAGGGCACCTACAACTCCTGACACGCGCCCGGGCCCCGGGAAGGCGAGGATCGCCTTCCCGGGGCCCGGTGTCGAGCAGTCGGCCGCTGCTCAGTGGGTGTCGTAGTAGCCGAACATGTCGACGATCAGGTCGGTGTTGCCGCCGCTGGCGTTCCAGAAGTCGATGATGCCGTTGGCACCGGTGTTCGCCTGGACCAGGTTGGGAACGGTCTGACCCTTCACCCAGTTCAGCGCCGACGCGGTCGGCCGGGCCGGCCAGACGTCGGTGCCGTTCTTGTAGGCGTCCACGCTGTTCGGGTCCGGACCGACGCTCAGGAAGCCGGCCGTCGCGGTGTTCGTCACCGTGGCGTTGAACACGAAGCCGGAGATGGCCGGCTCGTCGTAGGACAGCGGCATGTAGGCGTAGGAGCCGCTGCTCAGCGGGCCGTAGCTCCAGGTCTTCGGGTCACGGGTGTCGAGCAGCCGCTCCGGCGCGATCGGCAGGTAGGCGCCCTTGGCCGCGGGGCTGTAGTAGCCCACGATGTCGACGATGACGTCCGCCGGCAGGCCGGCGCCGTTGCGGATCCGGATCTTGCCGTTGGAACCCACCGGCACGACGACGGAGTTGGCGATGGTCTGACCCGCGGTGAAGTTCAGGCTCGACGCGGTGGGCACCGACTGGCCGTCCGGGTAGACGTTCAGGAAGCCCGCGTTCTTCGGGTTGGTGACGGTCACGTTGAGCGCGACCGCGGTGATCCCAGAGCCCGGCAGGCCCGCCGTGCCGTTGCCGTTGATCTGCACGGCGAAGGAGCCGCCGCCGGCGACCTGGCCGCGGGCGGTGCCCAGGCCCTCACGGGTGTCCACCAGGCGGGTGGGGCCGGTCGGGGTGAAACCGCTCGAGTCGGACTGGGTGAAGTACCCGGCCACGTCGGCGATCAGGTCGGTGGGCTTGCCGCTGCCGTTGTACAGGTCGACGTAGCCGTTCGCGCCGACCGGGACGATCGACAGGTTCGGCACCGTCTGGCCCGCCACGAAGTTGACGTTCGAGGTGATCGGCCGCTGGTCGCCCTCGCCGTAGGCCGTGATGAAGCCCGGCCCGGCGGCGTTGGTGACGGTGAGGTTGAGGACCACCGCGGTCACACCGGCGGGGATGCCGCCGTTGCCGGCGATCTGCACGCGGGTGCTGGTGAACGGCTGGATCTGGCCCTGGGGGGCGCCGGTGCCGTTACGGGTGTCCAGCAGACGGGTGGGGCCGTACGCGGTGTACGCCGAACCCGCGGTGGTGACCACCAGGGTGTTGGTCGCCGTCGTGACGCCGTCCTGGTCGGCGACGTTCACCGTGATGGTGTACGCACCCAGCTTCGCATAGGTGTGCGCCAGGGTGGTCTGGCCCGCAGGCAGGTAGCCCGTGCTCTGCGGGGCCGAACCGTCACCCCAGTTGATGGTGGCGTTGGCCGTCGTGTTGACGCCCGTCACGTTGACGGCGAGCGAAATGCCGTACGCGCTGGTGTGCTTGGCGGTGAGGCCGGCCGCGAGGCTGGCGGTCTCGCCCGCGGTCAGGCTCTGCTTCGAGCCCGACGCCGTGCGGACCGACTTGGCCGCAGGGCTGGTGAAGGTGTTGAAGGTCGAGGCACCGGCCTTGGTCGGGTCGACGCTGTGGACTCCGTGCGCGGTGGGCGCAGCAGGAGACGAATCGGCCGCAAAGGCCACAGTAGGTATGAATGCGACGCCGGCCGCAATGGCGGCCGCGCTCGCAACGAGGCGGCGGTAGGACACCGGCCCCCCACTTCCGTTGAACGGTCAGGAGAGAAAGCGTGCACAGATTACAGATTCGCGGCAGGCCCAACAACGTCGATTCGATTACGAATCGATCGTTTGCGACCGGGGGGGCGTACCGCCCTCGTTCGGGGCCGGACTACACGGCCGCCGACCTCGGGTGGTGACGGAGGGTACACAACGGTCCTGCAACGCTTGCCCGCTGGGACCTGAATCCCGGTCAGATCGAACCGTTCCATCGGATACGGTCTGACCCGTACGAAGGGGTTGAGGGGCTCGATCTGGGGGTAAGGAACGTGATTCGCTCCTACCGGGCGGCGCGGATGGTCGGCGGCGCGGCATTGTGCCTGGCAGCCACCGGGATCGCCGCCCCGGCCGCGGAAGCCGCCGGTGCGACGGCGGGCCCGGAGCCGTCCCCCGAGCCGGCCGCGGCCCAGATGGTGCCGCCGGTCAGCGGCTCGGTCGGCGGCTCGGCCGGACTCTACGCGGTGGCCGGCGGACTGGTCGTGGTGGCGGGCGGAGCGGCGACCTGGGTGCGCCGCCGCCGGGCCGACCGCGAGAGCTGACCGCCGCAGGCACAGGGCCGACCCCGCCGGGGTCGGCCCCTCGCGTTCCCGGCGGAAGATTTCCTCCCGGTCTGTCGTCCGTTCCGGCCCGCCGGTGCGTCAGGTGGGCATGACGATGAAGGGTGACCCGTTCGACGCCTTCGTCGGAGCGCGGTACCAGGCGCTGCTCCGCGCGGCGTTCCTGATCACCGGCGACCTCCACGACGCCCGGGACCTGCTGCACGACGCCCTCGCCCGGGTGTACGTCCGGCGCCGGTCGATCCGCGAGGAGTCGGCGACCGAGGCCTACGTGCGCCGCACCATGGTGCGCACGCACGTCTCCCGCTGGCGGCGCACCAGGCGCGAGGTCCTCACCGACCGCCTGCCGGACGTCGCCGGGCCCGAGACGACGGCGGGGGACGAGCAACTGGCCGCGGCCCTGCGCGCGCTGCCGGCGCGGCAGCGCGCCGCGGTCGTGCTCCGCTACTGGGCCGACCTGCCGGTCTCCGCGGTGGCCGAGGAGATGGGCTGCACGCTCGCGACGGCGAAGACACATCTCGGACGGGCGATGACCACGCTCCGGCGCGACCTCGCGCCCGAGCGGGAGGTGAGCCGACATGGATGACGAGGAATTCGGACGCGCACTGGCCGGTCGCCTGGAGGCGGCCGCGGACGCCCGGGTCGGCGCGGCGGAGGTGCCGCTGGCCGGGCTCCGCGCCCTGGGCCGGCGCCGGGTGCTCCGCCGCCGCGGGGCGCAGGCGGCCGCCGCCGCGGCCGTGGTGCTGGCCGGCCTGCTGCCGCTGCTGGACGGCGGCGCGGCGGGCGGGGCGGCGCCGGCGG
>NZ_JBEYFP010000011.1:0-44040 GCF_040634455.1 Kitasatospora sp. NPDC007106 | reverse complement strand
GCACCACTACCCCGCCCCCGTGTGGGTCAGCGTTTTCGGCAGCGGGGGGGCCGTCCCCGCGGCCGCGCCGCGGACGGCTCACGGCACGGCGGGCCGCGGCCCGTGGCGCTCCGGGGCGGCCTGGCAGATCAGCGCCTTCATGGGGATCTCGTCGCTGCTGGTCTACAGCCTGGTCGCCTGGATGCCCACGGTGCTGGCCGACCACGGGATGGACCGCGGCGAGGCCGGCCTGGTCTTCGCCTTCTCCAACCTGGTGCAGGTGGCCGGGGCCTTCCTGGTGCCGCTGGTCGCCGGCCGGATGACCCGCCAGCGGGCGCTGGCCGCGGCGATGGCCGTGCTCAACGGCGCCGGCATCGCCGTCCTGCTGCTCGCCCCGGTCTCCGGGGCGTGGGCGGCGGCCGCCGTCCTCGGCGTCGCCCAGGGCGGCTCGCTCGGTCTGGCGCTGGCCTTCATCGTGCTGCGCACCGACAGCGCGGCGGGCGCCGCCCGGCTGAGCGGGATGGCGCAGGCCGTCGGCTACCTGGTGGCGGCGGCCGGGCCGGTCGGTGCCGGTGCGCTGCACCAGGCGACCGGCGGGTGGACGGTGCCGCTGGCCCTGCTGCTGGTGCTGGCGGGCGCCGCCGCCGCGGCGGGCTGGGGAGCGGGACGGGACGTCACCGTCCGCTGACGTCCCCGTCCCCGTGCCGCGGCTGCCTCACTCCTCCCCGGCGAGGGTGAGGCCGCCGAGGCGGACGGCGGCCAGCAGGGTGGAGGCCACCGCGACGACGACCAGCAGCGGGACGGCGACCGTGAGCGCCACGTCCGCCTCGATCGAGCCCCGGGCGGCGATCGACTTCGCCACCGACAGGCCCCACTGCTGGACGCTCAGCGTCCGGGCGCCGGGCACGAAGTTGCCCACCAGGCTCTCCCAGACCAGCGCGTAGCCGAGTCCGGCCACCACCGCGTGCCGGGTGGCGACGCCGAGCAGCAGGAAGAGCGCGCTGTACGCGGTGCCGGCGACCAGTGTGCCGGCGGTGTAGGCGACGGCCAGGCCGTCCCGGGTGCCGCAGAGCACCAGGCCGGCGATCAGGGTGGGCACGGCGGCGAGCAGCCAGGTCGCGGCGACGGCCACGGTCAGCTTGGTGGTGATGATCCAGTGCCGGGGCAGCGGCTTGGCGAGCAGGTAGACGATCGAGCCGTCCTCGATCTCGGTGGCGATCACGCCGGTGCCGACCACCAGCGCCAGGATCGGCAGCAGGGTGCCCATGCCGAGCCGGCCGAGGACGGTGGCGGCGAGGTCCTCCGGGGTGTCGGCGGTCAGCCGGGCGATGACGGCGACGAGCAGCAGCAGGGCGGGGACGACCAGCAGCAGGATGCCGCTGCGGCGCCCCAGCAGGCCGCGCACGGTCAGCCTGGCGACGGTCACGTTCACGGTTCGGCCTTCCTTCGGGCGTGGTTCGGGCGTGGGTGCCGGCGGGTCCGGCCGGTTCGGGGACTGTCCGGGGATGTCCGGGGACGGTCCGGGACGGCTCAGGAGGCGACGAGGTAGGAGAAGACGCTCTCCAGCGACTCGTCGGCCGGGGAGACGGTGTAGAGCCGGATGCCGGCGTCCTTGGCGACCCGGGGGAGCAGGGTGGTGAAGCCCTGGAAGTCGACGGCCTGGATGCGCAGGGCGCGCTCCTGTCCGTCGAACTCGATGCCGGCGGTGGAGCCGTCCGCGATCAGTGCGGCGGCCAGCCGGCGGTCGTCGCTGGAGCGGACCAGGTAGCGGTGCGGGCGGCTGGTCATCAGCCGCCGGATCCTGCGGAAGTCGCCGGATGCCGCGTGCCGTCCGGCGACCACGACCTCGATGTGCCGGGCGAGCTGCTCGACCTCCTCCAGGATGTGCGAGGAGAAGAGCACCGTGCGGCCCTCGGCGCCGAAGCGGCGCAGCAGCTCCATCAGCTGGAGGCGCTGGCGCGGGTCCATGCCGTTGAACGGCTCGTCGAGCAGCAGCACGGCGGGGTCGTGGACGAGCGCGGAGGCCATCTTGACCCGCTGCTTCATGCCCTTGGAGTAGGTGCCGGTCTTCCGGTCCTGGGCGTACTCCATCTCGACCAGGCCGAGGGCGCGCCGGGCGGCGGCGGCCGGGTCGGCGAGGCCGTGCAGCTCCGCGTTGGCGAGGACGAACTCCCAACCCGTCAGGTAGTCGTACATCGACTCGCGCTCGGGGACGAGTCCGATCGCCCGGTACGCCTCCTGGTTGCGCCAGATCGGGACGCCGTCGAGGGAGACCTCGCCGGCGGACGGCGGCAGGAAGCCGCTCATCATGTGGATGAGGGTGGACTTGCCGGCGCCGTTGGGGCCGAGCAGGCCGGTGACGCCCGGCCCGATCTGCATGGAGACGTCGTTCACGGCGACGACGTTGCCGAACCAGCGGGAGACCCGGTCGATGGTGATGACGGCCATGGCGAGCTCTCAGATCTTCCGGTAGCGGCGGTCGGTGAACCAGTAGCAGGCTGCGGCGAGCAGCAGGATCTCGGCGCCGAAGAGCAGGGCGGCACCGGCACCGGGGGCGTGCACCACGCGCGAGTTGGCGACCAGGCCGAAGACCTGGTTGGTGAAGCCCTCGACGAGCCAGCTCGGCGAGAGCATCGCGGCCCAGTTGGCCTTCTCCGGGACCTCCGCCCACTCGCCGCCGGCCAGCACGTAGACGATCCGGGCGATCACGCTGCTGACCGCCATCACGCCCATGATCGACGCGACGCCGAAGCCGCGGCGCGGCGTGCTCGCCGCGATCAGCAGGCCGATCGCGGAGTAGACGACCGCGTAGAGCAGGGCGGTGACCAAGCCGTAGAGCAGGTGGACGGTGTGGTGGCCGAAGTCCATCCGGCCGAGCAGCGCGCCGAGGTAGAGCACCAGCAGCGGGCCGGCCATGACGATCATCATCGCGCTGGTCATCGCCGCGAACTTGGCCCGCACGTAGTCGGCGCGGGTGATCGGGCGGGAGAAGTACAGCGGGACGGTGTGGTGCCGCAGGTCGCGGGAGAGCAGCACCGGCGCCTGGGCCGCGAGGAAGATCCAGGTCAGCACGCCGATCCAGCCCAGGAGCCCGGTGTAGTCCAGGATCGGCTTCTCCATCTTCATGAAGATCTGGATGGCGGCCACGATCAGGGCGAGGAGCAGCGGCAGCGCCAGCACCACCATCGGCAGCACCTTGGAGCGGCCGGAGCGGCCGAGTCCGAAGGCGGCGCGCAGGCTCTGCTGGTACAGCGAACGGGTGGCGTAGCCGCGGCCCAGCCTGGGGCCCTCGTAACGGCGGTAGCCGATGTTGTGGATCACTCCGCCGTCGGCGGCGGTGCGGGCGTCAGGAGACGGATGCATCTGCGGGACCTCCTGTCCGCTCGGCGCGGTCGGCGGGCTGGGTGAAGATCTCGGCGACCCGGTGGCGGCGCTGCTCCAGGCGGACCAGGCCGAGACCGAGGTCGGCGACGGTGTCGCGGACGGTGTCGTAGGTGCTGTCGTCCTGGATCTCGACGAGCAGGATCCGGGAGCCGTCCATGGCGACGGAGAGCCCGGCCGCGGCGAGCCGCTCGCGGACGGCGGCGTCCGGGTCGGCGAGGGCGTCCTGCGGGTGGTCGGTCACCTCGACCGCGAGGACCTGGGTGGCCTCGGTGAAGGAGGCGGTGGAGGAGGACCGCAGGAGCCGGCCCCCGTCGATCACCACCAGGTGGTCGCAGGTGCGCTCCAGCTCGCCGAGCAGGTGCGTGGTGACCAGCACCGAGATGCCGAAGTCGGTGTGCACCCGGCGGATCAGGCCCAGCATCTCGTCGCGGCCGACCGGGTCGAGGCCGTTGGTCGGCTCGTCGAGCAGCACCAGCTGCGGGTCGTGGACGAGTGCCTGGGCGAGCTTGACCCGCTGCTTCATGCCCGTCGAGTAGCCGCCCATCGGGCGGTAGCGCTCCTCGTACAGGCCGACGTGGCGCAGGATGTCGGCGGTGCGCTCGCGGGCGGCCGCGGCGGGCAGGCCGGCCATCCGGGCCATGTGCACCACGAACTCGGTCGCGGAGACGTCCGGCGGCAGGCAGTCGTGCTCGGGCATGTAGCCGACCCGCTCGCGGATCGCGGCGCCCTCGGTGGCGATGTCGAGGCCGAGCACGCGGCCGGTGCCGGAGGTGGCCGGGGAGAGCCCGAGCAGGATCTTGATCAGGGTGGACTTGCCCGCCCCGTTGGCGCCCACCAGGCCGACCACCCCGGGCTGCACCTCTACGGTCAGCTGGTCGAGGGCGGTGACCCGGGGGAACCTCTTGGTGAGGCCGTCCGTTGCGATGACTGTGGACACGCCCCTCAACGTAGTGGTGCGGCGCCCCCACGGGAATGAGCTGGGATGACGAGCCCGGCGTGATCCTCCGGTATGACGGGGCGGCGACGTCCCCTAGGGGTCGCCGCCGCCCGTGACCTGCCCGGACGGGATCGTCGGCCAGGCATCAGCCCGGCATCAGCCTGGAATCACCGCAGCATCTGCGACTGCAGCAGGGTCACCTGCCGGTAGGCCTGCAGCGGCACCCCGGCCGGGTTGGTCATCACGATGCTCACGGCAACGTCGCCCTGGGCCAGGAAGGCCGCGCGGGCGGTGGGCTGCCCCTTCGCCTTCTCCTCGGACGCCCGCACGGACAGGGTGGCCACGCCGAGCGACGGGTCGACCTCGACGTCGGAGAAGCCGAGTTCGGGCACGCCCGCGGGCAGGGACGAGCCGAGCTCGGCCAGCATGCCGCTCGCCTCCCCGCGCGAGCCGAACCGGAACAGCCAGATGTCGGTGCGGGTGCCGTCGGCCGCCGTCCAGGTCCTGCGGGTGGCCGCCCGGCAGGCGAACTCGGTCATTCCCGCGTCCAGCCGGGCCTTCGCCGCGTTGCCCGCCGTGTAGTCGGCGCAGGCGACGAAGGACACGCCACCGGCGGCACCGGCAGACGGGGCACCGGCGGACGGCGCACTGCTCGCCGAGGTACCGGGGGACGGGGCACCGCTCGCCGGGGCACCGCTCGCCGGTGCTGCCGGTGCGGGCGCGCCGGCGGCGGGCCGCTCCGGCACCGCGCCCTCGGGCAGCGGCAGCAGCAGACCGCGCAGGTCCGCGAAGTGGCGGCCGTACGAGGCCGCGTCGTCCGGTGCGGGTTTGCCCGACGGAAGCGGAGGGAGCGTCAGCGGCGGGAAGGCGTACCGGCCGTCGTTGGGGGTGGCCAGGCCCGGGATGTCGGTGCGGTCCGGCGCGGCGACGGCGAGCGCCGCCCCGGTGCCGGACAGCAGCAGCACGAGGGCGGCCGCGCCCCAGCGGAGCAGGGTGGCCCGGCTGCGGGGGCGGTCGGCGCCCGCCGACTCCAGCAGTTCGGGAGCGCGGCCCCAGGCGTCGCCGGGCGCGGGCGTCCCGGCCACGGACGCCTCGACGGCGGTCATCTCCGTGGTGGGATTTTCCGTGGTGGGGGCTTCCGGGGCGGGTTCCGGGGCCGGCGGCACGGGGGCGGTGGTGTCGGTCATGCGGACGCTCCGGGGATGGCCAGCCGGTCGAGCTGCTGGGCGAAGAGGGGGACGATGCGGTCCTTCGGCAGCGGGGCGATGCCCTGCACGCTCAGCACCACCCGCAGGTCGCCGACCGCGGCCGAGCACTCCAGCTCGTCGATCTCCGCGCCCGGGGCCAGGTGCGGCAGGTAGCAGTGCGCCTCGGGGTGGCCCGGGATCTGCGGTCCGCCGCGGAACAGCCCGGAGTCCGAGCCGAGCGCCGCCACCCAGGCGTCGTGCGCCCGGACGGCGTCCTGGTGGTACTGCAGCAGCCAGACGGTCACCTGCAGGCTGCCGTCGTCGGACGCCAGGCCACGCACGCCGCCGCCCTTGAGGACGGACTGCTGCCAGGCCTTGCGGACGCCGTCCTGCAGCTTGGCGGGCAGGCCGCGGACCTCGTCCTCGACCCACGCCTTGCGCTGTTCCTCGGTCAGTTCGGTGTCGTTGCCGAACTGACCGGAGTCCGGGCCCAGGTGGAAGCCGGCCGGCACCGGGAGCAGCAGGTCCCGCATGGAACCGAAGTGGCTGCCGCCCTGCTTGGCGCCGAAGGACGGCGTGGCCGAGGCGGACGGCGCACCCGAGGGGGCCGCGGACGCGGACGCCGCGGGCCGCTCGTCCTGCTCGGTGTGGAGGATGCCGAGACCGATGCCGACGCCGAGCAGTGCCGCGGCCGCCACGGACGCGGTGGCCCGGACGGCGAACGGCACCCGCGCCCGCCCCGGCCCGGCGGATGCCGGCGGTGCGGTCGGTGCCGGCTGCACGGTCGGATCGGGCTGCACGGTCGGATCGGGCTGCTCGGGGGGTGCCGGCGGCAGCTCGGCGGCGGGCTCCGCTGCGAGCTCGTGGGCGGCCGGGTTCATGGTGGTGTCGCTCACTTCAGCCGCTCCCACTGACGGATCGCCAGGTTCTTGATCTCTTGGCCGTCGACGGGCTTCGGGGAGAACATCTCGATCCGCATGACGACGGATCCGCGGACGGCCGTCGCCTGGGCGGAGTAGTACTCCTCGGTGCTGTCGGCGTAGTGCTCCGGCTCCGCGGGGGCCTCGTAGTGGCCGTTGACGGTGCCCTCGATCGTCCCGCCGTTCTTCGGGACGACGATCGTGAACGCCGAGGCGGCCGATCCGATGTCGTCCGCGCCGAACTGGATGAGCTCGATCCGGTAGTGCACGTCGCCGCGGCGGTAGGCGAGCAGTGCGTCCCGCCGGAAGTGGTGCTGCATCAGGCGGCGGAACTCGCCGGCCGAATCGCCGACCATCATCGCCTTGTCGCCGGCGCTGAGCCAGCCCACGCCGGTGTCGCCGTAGCCGTAGTTGTCCCACTCCTCGGCGTCGGCAGGGCGCCCGATCAGCAGCTTCCGCAGGTCGCCGTCGATGGCGAGCGGCTTGGGTTCGGCGGCCGCGGCGGCGGCCGGGTCGAGCGGCTGCGCCGGGTAGTGCAGGGCCTCGACGGCGAGCGGCGGCAGCGGCGTCTCGGGCCTGGCGGCCTGGACGGCGTAGCCGATGCCGGCGCCGAGCACCGGCCCGAGCAGCACGGCGGCGAGCAGCAGCCGGGCGGTCCGCGGGGCCCGGCCGGGCACGACCGGGGCCGCGGCTTCGGTGTCGGTCTCGGTGCCGGTGTCGATGCCGGTCTCGGTGCCGGTGTCGGGGGACGCCGGGATGTCGGTGGTCACGGGGTGCTCCTGCTCGGAGGGGGAGGTCGCCGGATCCGTCTCCGGCCTGGGCTCAGCCACCGGTGGCCAGCCGTTCGCGCTGGCGCTTCATCGCGTCGACCAGCAGCGCCCTGTCGGGCGTGCCCTTCACGTACACGGTGATCTCGTACTGGACGTCACCGGAGAAGGAGACGCCGACCATCTTCCCCGTCCAGGCCTCCTGTTCGGGCTTGAGCATGATGCCCTTGGCGTTGTCGTCGCCCGCGATGTCGAAGGTGTCGCCGTGCTTGAAGCTCAGCCCGTCGGCGAACTCCTTGGCCATCTGCCGGCTCTTGAAGCGCAGCAGCCGGACGTACACCTCCTGGGTGCCGTCGGCGGTGCGGTAGCGGCGATCCGCGGCGTCGTCCTTGTAGCCGTACGAGCGGAGGATCTCCGGCATCTCCGACGCGTTGCCGAACTGCCCGGCGACGTCGTCGGTGCTCAGCGTGGTGCCGTCCGAGGCCCCGTAGGACTCGGCGCCGGCCGGCAGCGGCAGCAGGAAGTAGCGGATGTCGCCGCCGTGCGTGGAGCCGTCGACGGTGCCGTGCACGGTGCTCGCCGGGGAGGGCGTCGGCGAGGGCGTCGGCGAGGGCGAGGGCGCCGCCGGGGACGGCGCCGGGGACGGCGCCGCGGAGGGGGTGGCGGAGACCGTGGCCGCCGGGGCGGCGGACGGTGCCGCGACGGCCCGCGGCGGGTCGTCGGACCGTCCGACGGCCACGGTGGCGGTGGCACTGGCCGCCGTCACGGCGAGCAGGCCGACCGCGGCCAGCACCACCCGGGCCGCGCGCGGAAGCTGCCGCACCGTCACGGCGCGGGCCGGAACGGCCTGGCCGTCAGAACCCTCTGGGGCAGCGGCGGGTGCGGGCATCTCGGCGCCCGGTGAGGCCGGAGCTTCGGGCGCGGCCGGAGCTCCGGCGGGTTCGGGCGCGGGCGCGCTCTCGGGCACGGGCGCGTTTTCGGGCGCAGACAAGGGACTCCCCGTAAAAGGCAGGCGGATTGCCGCGCGCGGGCTCCGGACGGGCACCCCCGTTCGCCGCCGTCCGAGCCTCTGACCACGCGTGACACGGAATTATGAGAGCGCGGCGACCCGGCCGACAATCGAGTTCCCGGAGACATTCCGCGCGAGGTCCACCCATGTCCGACACGTCGTGATCGAACCGCAACGAGCGGCGGTTCTGCCGGTGTCAGTCCTCGCCGGGCTCCTGCTTCCCCGTCGGCCCGTCCGCCGGGGGCCCGTCCGCCGCGGGCCCGTCCGCCGCGGGCCCGTCCGCCGCAGGTCCGGCCGGGGCGGGTTCGGCCGGGCCGGGTCGTTCGGCGGCGGGGGCGCCGGGCTGGCCCGGAACGTACGCGGCCGGCCGGGCGGACAGGCCCGCCGCCTCGGCGAGGGCGACGTCCAGGCTCTCGCGCCGGATCCGGCGGTCGATGTACAGCAGGCCGTTGGTGAGCGGGGTCAGCGGGACGGTGAGTGCGGTGGCGAGCACGACGCCGATCACCGTGCAGAAGGCGAAGGTCACCAGTGCGGCCACGCTCGGCGGGGACGCCTGCGCGTACGGGTCTCCCGCCGCCGTGCTCCCCATCGAGGCGAACAGCACGAACATGCCGACCACCATGCACGGCACCGCGACGATCTGGGCGGCGAACGAACCGACCAGTCCGACGATGTACGGGATGCCCAGGCTGCGCCACCAGTTGCCCTCGTTCAGCCGCCAGGCGCGGCGGATCGCGGCGACCGGCCGGGCGTCCTCCAGAACCAGGACGGGCACCTCCAGGACCAGGCGCACCTGCACGTAGACCGCGCCCACCCAGCCCGGGAGGAAGAACAGCGCGCCCAGGACGATCCCCGCCTCGGAGCCGAACAGCAGCCCGGCGAGCACCGGGAGCACGAAGGAGACCACGAGGACGCCCGCGCAGATCAGGCCGGTGAGCAGCTGCGTCGCCAGCACCCGCCACAGCATCGGCCGTGCCTCGGCCCAGACCTCCCGGGTGGAGATCCTGCGGCCGATCACGGCGTACCGCACCACCACCGTGGCGGTCGCCGAGGAGACGGCGGAGAGCGCCGTCAGGACCACCAGGAGGAGCAGGAAGGCGCCGGCGACGGTCGCCGCCACGGCGACCGCGTCCGCCGTGGAGGGCAGCTCGTCGTTGTGGACGGCCTGCCACGGCCCGTCCAGTGCGACGGCGGCGACGGCGGCGAACGCGCCGAACGCCGCGACGGCGGCCAGGGCCGTCCACATCACCGGCACGAGCAGGGCGGCCGGGTAGCGCTGCACGGTCGTGAAGACGCCCGAGATGATCTCGCCGACGCCCAGCGGCCGGAGCGGCACCACCCCGGGCTTCGGCGCCTCCACGACGTACCCCCGGGGCACCCCGCCCGGAGCACCGGGCCCGTGGTGCGGCCCCCGCCAGTCCCCGCCACTGCTCATTGCCGGTCCCCTCCCTCGACCCGCCGCGGCCGCGGCGCGAGACCGAAGCGTAGAAGGCGCCGCCGACGCCCGCCGCCGGGGGGTCGGGGACGAAGGACCGGGAGCGGGCCGAGCCGTCACGTGCTGCGGTGGAGACCTCCCGGCGAGCCGGCTCCTCAGGTCACCGGGCGCTCAAGGTCGGGAGCCGTCCTGGCCCGTCCGCGACCGGGCGACCCAGAGCGCTCCCTGTCCGATCATCAGGACTCCTGCCAGCTGGGGCACGTGGCGTACGAATGGATCGTCCCCCAGCGGGAACCAGCCCAGCGCGGTGCCGACGATCAGCACGATTCCGAGGACGGCGAGTGCCCCACCGCGCATGAGCCGGAACGTGCCGTTCGGCGATCGACGGACGGACTCCTCGCGTCGACACCGTCAGGAAGATCATGATCACGCGGAGTCATGTCGTGATCCTGCCTTCTCCGATCGTCCGTCAATCTTTTTGATTCGAAGGCTTTGACGTCACGCGCCGGCCCGCCGATCGCACTTCGTCGACCGGGAGCCGAACCCGGCCGTCGAGAGGGACGACCGTGCCTCGTTCGCAGCGGTGGTCGAGCACCTTGCCCGCCGACCTCGCGGCCGCCGCCACGGCTGTCGCGCCGGGGGTCCCGTAGGGTCGAGGGCATGCGCTTGAGCACCGTGATCCTCCCCATCCACCGGTGGAGCGAGGGGCAGAAGATCTGGCGGCGTGCCGAGGACCTCGGCTTCCACGCCGCCTACACGTACGACCACCTGTCCTGGCGGTCGTTCCGGGACGAGCCGTGGTTCGGGTCGGTCCCGACGCTGACGGCCGCCGCGACGGCGACCGAGCGGATGCGGCTCGGGACGCTGGTGACCTCGCCGAACTTCCGCCACCCGGTGACGCTGGCGAAGGAGCTCATCACGCTGGACGACGTGTCCGGCGGCCGGATGACGCTGGGCATCGGGGCCGGCGGGATCGGGTTCGACGCGACGGCGCTCGGGCAGGAGGCGTGGTCGCCGAAGGAGCGGGCGGACCGGTTCGGCGAGTTCCTGCCGCTGCTGGACGAGCTGCTGCGCGAGGACTCGACGACCAGCGCGGGCACGTACTACTCGGCCGTCGAGGCCCGGAACATCCCCGGCTGCGTGCAGACGCCGCGGCTGCCGTTCTACGTGGCGGCGACCGGCCCGCGCGGGCTGCGGCTCGCGGCCGAGTACGGCCAGGGCTGGGTGACGTACGGGGACCCGAAGGGTCCGGCGGACGTTCCGGTGGAGCAGGCGCCCGCGGTGATCGCCGCGCAGCTGGCGAAGCTGACGGCGGCGTGCGAGGCCCGCAGCCGCGACGTGGCCGAGCTGGAGAAGGTGCTGCTCCAGGGCTCGACGGCGGAGAAGCCGCTGCAGTCGCTGGGCGCCTTCGTGGACTGGGCCGGCACCTACCGCGAGATCGGCATCACCGAGCTGGTGATCCACTGGCCCGTCCCCGACTCGATCTTCGAGAACGACCTCGCCGTGTTCGAGGAGATCGCCACCGAGGGCCTGGCCCAGCTGGGGTGAACCGCGGCGCGCCGGGGCGCACGCGCCGTCGCGCGAAGTGCGCCCCGACCGCCTGCGACGATCGCAAACCGTTACCCACCGGGGCGATCTGATGATGATTTAGTTGTCCTCCGTGACACATCCATTCATACGAAGGACAACCGCTGTCTGCGGGCTCGCTTCCGTCCTCCTGCTCTCCGCGTGCAGCGGGTCCGGTTCGAGCGGCGCCGCTGCCCCCTCGTCCACGACCGCGACCGCCGCACCGTCCGCCGCCGCGCCGTCCGCCACGGGGGCGGCCGGCTCGAGTGCGCCCGCGGTGCGGGAGGCCCCCGACGCCCCGGCGCTCGCCGCCTCGGTGGCGCTGAAGCCGCAGGAGTGGGCGGCCGGGTTCGTACCCGGCGATCCCTACGAGGTGGCCGCCCTGGCCGAGCGGATGGTCGACACCTCCTGCGCGTACGTGCCGAACTCCCAGGGCACCGGCCTGATCGGGGCGATGGCGCGGACGGTGCGCCGGTCGGCGGCCGGCGCGAACGCCGCGGTGCTCGGCCGTTCGGCGGCCGAGGTGTACGTGCGGGCCGAGGACGCGCACGAGGCGGTGTCCGCGCTGCGCACCGACGCCCGCCGGTGCCAGGAGGTGACCGACGACCAGTACGGCCGGAAGTACCGGGCCACCCGCGAGGTCGCCCCGCCGCGGACCACCGCCGCCGACGAGGTCTACGCCGAGGAGGGGCAGACCTCCGCGCTGAGCGGCGGCGCGGCCGAGTTCCCGTTCGTCCACGTCGCGGCCCGCCGCGGGGCGACGGTCGTCGAGGTGTTCGTGGCGGTGGAGCAGGCGCAGGGCGTGGCCGCCGCCCGCGAGCAGTCCCGCACGGTGCTGGCCGCCCTGCTGGGCAAGCTGCCTCCGCAGTAGTCCGCGGCGGCGCGGGCCGGCCCGCCGTGGAGTGTCCGCACCGGCCGCCGATACGGGGAGGGGGTATCGTCGGCCGGGACGGGACACCACGGCGGAGGGGGGCGCAGTGCACGGCAGGACGACCGGTGCCAGGACCGCCGTGCTCTGTGCCCTGCTGCTCGGCCTCTTCCTGATGCACGGCAGCCCCGCCTCGGCGGCCGACGGCTGCCACACCGACCGCCGTACGGGCGTGCCGGCCGTCGCCGCGCACCCCCACGGGTCGGCCGTCCGGGCTGCCGGGGGACCGGCCGTCCGGGCGCCGCAGCCGTACGGCACCGGCGGCCACTGCGTCTCCACCCAGGCGCGGGGCGGCGCACCGCTGCCCGCGCCGGGTCCGGCCCCGCTGTGCGGGGACGGTGCGGCGGCCGGACCGGACGGCCCGGGTGCCGCACCCACGGCCGGGGAGAGCGGACGGGCGCCCCCGGACGGCGGGCGCGGGCTGCTGCTGAAGGTGTGCGTGGCGCGCAGGTGAAGGCGCCACCCGGGTCCCGGCGGGGATCCGGGCGCTGCCGTCCGCCCTCACCGGGCCCCGACGGGGCCCGCACACCTCGGAGCACACCTGTGACCATGAAGAACCGCCGAACCCGCGTGCTCGCGGCCGCCCTGCTCGCCCTCGCCCTGACCGGCTGCGGCTCCGCCGCGAGCGGCGACGGCATGTCCGGCATGGACCACGGCTCGGGCGGCCACGCCCACGCCACGGCCTCCGGCGCGGCCGGAACCGGAGACACCACCGGCCACGACATGCCCGGACACGACGCGGGCGGCCACGAAGCGGCCGCCGGCGACGGACTCGCCGCCGAACAGGGCGGCTACCGGCTGGACCTGGCCGCGGCCGAACTGCCCGGCGGCTCCCCCGCCGAACTGCGGTTCACCGTGGCTGGCCCGGACGGCGCCCGGCTGACCGCCTTCCAGCCCGAGCAGACCAAGCCGATGCACTTCTACGCGATCCGCTCGGACCTCACCGGCTTCCAGCACCTCCACCCCGCGATGGCCGCCGACGGCACCTGGACGGCGCCGCTCGCCGGGCTGCGGCCGGGCAGCTGGCGGGTGTACGCCTCGTTCGTGCCGGACGCCGGCCCGGGCAAGGGCGCGGGCCTCGTGCTCAGCCGCCCGGTGACCGTGCCGGGCACCGCCGCCGACACCCCGCTGCCCGCCGCCGCCGCCACCACCACCGTCGACGGCTACACGCTGACCGTGGCGGGCACGCCCACCGCGGGCACCGCCACCGAGCTGAAGGTCACCGTCAGCAAGGACGGCCGGCCCGTCACCGACCTGCAGCCCTACCTCGACACCTTCGCCCACCTGACCGCCTTCCACGCCGGCGACCAGGCCTTCGCCCACCTGCACCCGCAGGCGGCCCGGGGCGCGGCGGGCGGCCCCGAGCTGACCTTCCACGCCGAACTGCCGAAGCCGGGCGACTGGCGGCTGCACCTGCAGTTCCAGACCGGCGGCACGCTGCACACCGCCGCGCTGACCCTGCGCGCCGCCTGACCGCCCGTCCCGGGAGGGCCCGCCCCGGCCCTCCCGGGACCGCCCCCTCCCGGGGCCGCCGCCCGGTACGCGAAGATGGACCGGTGACCCCCACCACCCCTCGCCCCCGCCTGATCGCCACCGACCTGGACGGCACCCTGCTGTGCAGCGGCGGCACCGTCTCCGACCGGACGGCGGCGGCCCTCGCCGCGGCCGAGCGGGCCGGCCTGCAGGTGGTCTTCGTGACCGGCCGCCCGCCGCGCTGGATGGCCCAGCTCAGCGGACACATCGGCGGCCACGGGGTGGCCATCTGCTCCAACGGCGGCGCGGTCGTCGACGTCCGGCGGGGCGAGCTGCTGGAGACCTTCCCGCTCGGCACCGAGGAGGCCCTGGCGGTGGTCCGCGCGCTGCGCGAGCGGCTGCCCGGCACCGCGTTCGCCTTCGAGTTCCCCGGCGGGTTCGCGCGGGAGCCCGAGTACACCCTGGTGATGTGGGAGTCCGACAAGGAGCACCCGGTCGCGGACGCCGAGAAGCTGATCGCCGACGGCCGGGTGGACGGCCTGTTCAAGCTGCTCGCCAAGCACCCCGACCTCGACCCGGACACCTTCCTCGTCCGCGCCCGCGAGGCCGCCGGGCACCTCGCCGAGATCACCCGGTCCAGCCCGGTCAGCCTGCTGGAGATCAGCGCCGCGGGCGTCACCAAGGCCAGCACCCTGGCCCGCTGGTGCGGCGAGCAGGGCATCGACCGCTCCGAGGTGGTCGCCTTCGGCGACATGCCGAACGACCTGGAGATGCTCGCCTGGGCCGGCGCCTCGTACGCCGTCGCCAACGCCCACCCGGACGTGCTCGCCGCGGTGGCCCAGCACACCGTCAGCAACGAGGACGACGGCGTGGCGGCCGTCATCGAGACGCTCTTCTGAGAAGCGGGCGGCGCTGCCGGGGAGGTCAGAGCCTGGCCGACCAGCGGACCCGGGTGCCGCGGCCGCGCGGGCCGGGCTCGTGCCAGGCGTCGCCGCCCAGCGCCTCCGCGCGCCGGGCGAGGTTGCGCAGCCCGCTGCGGCGGCCGCCCTCCGGGATGCCGACGCCGTCGTCGGTGACCGTCAGCAGCACGCCGGGCCGCCCGCTCTCCAGCACCTCGGGATCGCCGGTGAGCGGCCGCCCCTCGGCGTTCAGGTGCACCGTCGCGTCGACCTCGACCGCCACCCGGGACGCGCGGGCGTGCCGGGCCGTGTTGGACAGCATCTCCCGCAGCGCGGCCAGCAGCTGACGGCCCGTACCCGCCCCCACCAGGCTCTCCACCGGCCCGGTGAACCCGACCGACGGCTTGAACCCGAGCGCCGCCGCGGCCTGGCTGGCCTCCCGCAGCACCCGGGTGCGCAGGGTGTCCGGCTCGTTCCCGGTGTCGTGCTGCAGGGCGTAGATCGTGGTGCGGACCTCCTGGATCGTCGCGTCCAGCTCGTCCACCGCCTTGCCGATGCCCTCCCGCACCTCCGGGACGACCGCCCGGCGAGCCGCCCCCTCCAGCATCATCCCGGTGGCGAACAGCCGCTGGATCACCAGGTCGTGCAGGTCACGGGCGATCCGGTCGCGGTCCTGGAACACCGCCAGCCGCTGCTGGTCCCGCTGGCCCTCGGCGAGCCGCAGCGCCAGCGCCGCCTGCGAGGCGAAGGTCTGCGCGAGCTGCTTCTCCCCGTCGGTGAACGGCGCCGCCCCCCGCGTCCGCCACACCACCAGCCCGCCGAGCACCCGGCCCGCCGACACCATCGGCACCGCCAACGCAGGACCGAACCGGCGGGCCAACCGGATCACCACGTCCGGATCCGTGGACATGTCCTCGAAGTAGACGCTCTCCCCCGCCAGCAGCCGCCCGGCGAAACCGCCCTGCGGCATCAGCTCCCCCCGGACGAACTCGGCGGCCTCGCCCGAGGCGTGCGCCACCCGCAGCCGGCCGTCCGAGGTCGGCAGCAGGATCATCCCCAGCGCGCCGTCCGCCAGGTCCCGGACCTGCTCGGCGGCGACAGTCAGCGCGACCTCGGCCTCGTCCGTGGAGAGCAGCGCCGTCGTCACCGCCGCCGCACCCGCGATCCACCGCTCCCGGCGGCGCCCCGCCTCGTACAACCGGGCGTTCTCGATCGCCACCCCGGCGGCCGTCGCCAGCGCCTGGACCACCTGCTCGTCCTCCGGGGTGAAACCGCCGCCGCCCTGCTTCTCGGTCAGGTACAGATTGCCGAACACCTCACCGCGGACCCGGATCGGCACCCCCAGGAACGAGGTCATCTGCGGGTGGTGCGGCGGGAAGCCCGACGACCGCGGATCCTTCCGCAGATCGGCCAGGCGCAGCGACTCCGGGCGGTCGATCAGCGCGCCCAGGATGCCGCGGCCGGCCGGGAGCTCGCCGATCCGCGCCGCCGTCGCGTCGTCGATGCCGACGTGGATGAAGTCGGAGAGGCCGCCCTGCGGGGAGACCACGCCGAGGGCGGCGTACTCGGCGTCGACCAGCTCGGCGGCGCCGGCGGCGATCCGCTGCAGCGTCACGTGCAGGTCCAGGCCCGCGCCGACCGAGACCACGGCCTCCAGCAGCCGCTGCATCCGGTCGGTGACCGCGGCGGCCGACTGCAGGCGCTCGGACACCTCGCTGACCAGGGTGTCCAGGCCCAGCGAGGAGATCTCCGAGATCCGACCCCGGCTCCGGTCCCGGTCCCGGTCCCGGCCGGCAGGCGACTCCATGCAGCCGAGCGTATGCCGCACCCGACCGGCCCGCAGGACACCCCGGAGGACACCCCCGGAGGGCACCCCAGGGGCGCAGGTACCTGCAGAGGGCACCACCTAGGGCGCGGGGAACTGCGCACGTCGGATGCGGGCCACCGTGCGAACCGAGGCCAGGCCCGGTTCAGTCGGTGTGCCCGGCCCCGGCCTGCGCAGTTCCCCGCGCCCCTGTCTTGGCTGCCCCCGACCCGCAGGTGTGCCCGGCCCCGGCCTGCGCAGTTCCCCGCGCCCCTGATGTGGCTATCGCCGTCCCGCGGGGGTGAGTTCGTGGTGGGCGAGGGTGGCGAGGTGGGAGCCGGGGCGGGTGATGAGGTCGGACCAGCGGCCGCGTTCGGCGATGCGGCCGTGGTCGAGGACGATCACCTCGTCGACGGTGGTGTCGTCGAGGCCGGCGAGGCGGTGGGTGATGAGGAGGGTGGTGCGGCCGGCGGTGGCGGCGAGGAGGTCCGCGGTGAGGGCGTCGGCGGTGGGCAGGTCGAGGTGTTCGGCGGGCTCGTCGAGGATCAGTACGGGGAAGTCGGCGAGCAGGGCGCGGGCGAGGGCGAGCCGCTGGCGCTGGCCGCCGGAGAGCCGGGCGCCGTGTTCGCCGACCATGGTGTCGAGTCCGTCGGGGAGGGTGTCGACCCAGGGCAGCAGGCGGGCGGCGGCGAGCGCCCCGCGGAGGGCGTCCTCGTCGGCGTCCGGCCGGGCGAGCCGCAGGTTCTCCCGCAGGGAGCTGTCGAAGACGTGGGCGTCCTGCGCGCAGAGGCCGATCACCCGGCGGACGTCCTCGCCGGTGAGGGTGCGGGTGTCGGCGGCGTCGGGCCCGAGGGTGATGCTGCCGGCGGTCTGGTCGAGGAAGCGCAGCAGGACGTGGGCGAGGGTGGTCTTGCCGGAGCCGGAGGGGCCGACGACGGCGACCCGGCGGCCGGGGGTGAGGTCGAGGTCGATGTCGTGGAGGGCGTCGGTGTGCTGTCCGGGCCAGCGGGCGGTGAGGCCGCGGACGGCGACCGGCAGGGGGGCGGTGGGCAGCGGGCTGGGTTCGGCGGGTTCGGTGACGGGTTCGGGGGCGGTGAGGACCTCGTCGAGGCGGGCGCGGGCGGTGCGGCTGCGCTCGCGGAAGCGGACGGCGGTGGGCATCCCGGCGACGGCCTCGAACGCGGCGAGCGGGGTGAGGACGACGACGGCGAGGCAGACCCCGGGCAGGGCGCCGGTGCTGACGCCGTGCACGCCGACGGCGGCGGCGAGGACGACGGTGAGTCCGGTGACGAGGGTGGTGAGTCCGGCGCCGAGGGCGGTGCCGGCGGCGGAGCGGGCGGCGAGGCCGGTGAGCCGGTCGTCGGCGTCGCGGGCGGCGGCGAGGCGGCGGGGGAGGGCGCCGGCGACGGTGAGTTCGGCGGTGCCGGTGAGGGTGTCGAGGACGGCGGTGGTGAGGGCGCCGCGGGCGGCGGCCTGGCGGCGTTCGGCGCGGCCGGAGATCCGGGCGGCGAGGGCGGGGACGGCGGCGCCGGCCAGCAGCAGGCCGAGGGCGAGGACGGCTCCGGCGGCGGGCAGCAGCAGGCCGAGGGCGGCGGCGGAGCCGGCCGAGACGAGCGCGGCGACGGCGGCGGGCAGCCGCCAGCGCAGGTGGTGGTCCTGGACGGCGTCGACGTCGGCGACGAGCCGGGCGAGCAGGTCGCCGCGGCGGTAGGCGGGCAGCCCGGCGGGGGCGAGCCGTTCGAGGCGGCGGTAGACGGCGACCCGGTCGCCGGCCAGCGCCTTGAGGACGGCGTCGTGGGAGACCAGCCGTTCGGCGTAGCGGAAGACGGACCGACCGATGCCGAAGGCGCGGACGGAGGTGACGGCGACCATCAGGTAGAGCACCGGCGGCATCTCGGAGGCGCGGGAGATCAGCCAGCCGGAGGTGCCGAGGAGGGCGACCGCGCAGCCGAGGGCGAGGGTGCCGAGCAGGACGGCGCCGGCGAGCCGGGGCCGGGTCGGCGGGTGGGGCTCGGGTCCGTCCTCGGTGGCGGGCCGGACCTGCACGGGTCGGACGGCAGCGGGCGCGGCGGGCAGCGGTTCCGCCGGGGCGTCGGCGGCGGGGCCGGGCAGGTGGTGGACGCGGTCGGCGGCGGCCAGCAGGGCGGGCCGGTGGGCGACCAGCAGGACGGTGCGGGTGCCGTGCAGGGCGCGGACGGCGTCGACGACGGCGGCCTCGGTGGCGTTGTCGAGGTGGGCGGTGGGCTCGTCGAGGACCAGCAGCGGCCGGTCGGTGAGCAGGGCGCGGGCGAGCGCGAGGCGCTGCCGCTGGCCAGCGGAGAGGCCGGCGCCGCCTTCGCCGAGCAGGGTGTCGGGGTCGGCGAAGTCGAGGGCGTGGGCGGCGGCGAGCGCGGCGGCGACCTCGCCGTCGGTCGCCCCGGGGCGGGCGAGCCGGACGTTCTCGGCGACGGTCCCGGCGAAGAGGTGGGGGTGCTGGGGCACCCAGGCGATCTGGCGGCGCCACTCCTCGGGGTCGAGGTCGGCGAGGTCGTGGCCGCCGACCCGGACGGTGCCGGCGTCGGGCCGGACGAAGCCGAGCAGCGCGGCGATCAGGGTGGACTTGCCGGCGCCGCTGGGCCCGGTGAGGGCGGTGGTGGTGCCGGGTTCGAGGGTGAGGGTGGCGCCGTCCAGGGCGGGGGTGCTGCGGCCGGGGCGCAGCACGGTGACCGCGTCGAGTTCGACCGGGGTGTCGGCGAGCGGCGGGACGGGGCGGGTGCCGGCGGCGGGCAGCGGGGTCTCCAGCAGGTCGAAGACCTGTCCGGCGGCGCTGAGTCCTTCGGCGCTGGCGTGGTAGAGCGCGCCGACCTGGCGGATCGGCAGGTGGACCTCGGGGGCGAGGACGAGGACGAGCAGCCCGGTCTCCAGGTCGAGGGTGCCGTCGACCAGCCGGAAGCCGACGGAGACGGCGACCAGGGCGACGGAGAGGGTGGAGAGGAGTTCCAGGGCGAAGGAGGAGACGAAGGCGATCCGCAGGGTGCGCAGGGTGGCGCGGCGGTGCTCGTCGGTGATCCGGGCGATGGTGCGGGCCTGGGCCCTGGCCCGGTCGAAGACCTTGAGGGTGGGCAGGCCGGCGACCACGTCGAGGAAGTGGTGGGAGAGCCGGGCGAGCTGCTGCCACTGGCGGTCGGTGCGGGCCTGGGTGGCGAGGCCGATCAGCACCATGAAGAGCGGGATGAGCGGCAGGGTGACGGCGATGATCGCGACGGAGACCCAGTCGGCGCCGAGGATCCGGGCGAGGACGACGGCGGGGACGACGACGGCGAGGGCCAGCTGCGGGAGGTAGCGGGCGAAGTAGTCGTCGAGGGCGTCGATCCCGCGGGTGGCGAGGGCGGCGAGTTCGCCGGTGCGGCGGCCGTCGAGGGCGTCGGGGCCGAGTGCGGTGGCGTGGTCGAGCAGCCGGCCGCGCAGGGTGGACTTGACCCGGGCGACCGAGCGGTGGGCGGTGAGTTCGGTGAGCCAGGCGACGGCGGCCCGCCCGGCCGCGGTGGCGGCCAGGGCGAGCAGCGGTCCGGTGAGGTCGTACCGGTGCTGTTGGAAGGCGCGGACGACGATCTCGGCGATCAGGCCGGCCTGGACGACGACCAGGACGGCCCCGGCTCCGCCGAGCAGGACGGAGCCGGCGAGGAAGGCGCGGGTGGCGGCGGCGTACCGCAGCAGCCGGGGGTCGACGGGCTTCATCAGTGGTGCACTGCCGCGGGGATGTGCTGGACGCCGATCCGCCGGCGGAACACCCAGTACGTCCAGCCCTGGTAGAGCAGCACGATCGGGGTGAAGACCAGGGCGACGACGGTCATCACCTTGAGGGTGTAGGCCGAGGAGGCGGCGTTCTCGACGGTGAGGCTCCAGGCGGGGTTCAGGGTGGAGGGCATCACGTCGGGGAAGAGCGAGAGGAAGAGCATCGCGGTGGCGGCGGCCACGGTGGCGCCGGAGAGGGCGAACGCCCAGCCCTCGCGGCCGACCTGGTTGGCCGCCAGGGCGCCGAGCAGGGCGAGCACGGCGACGACGAGGGCGGCGAGGCTCCAGCCGTCGCCGGAGTCGACCTGGGTCCAGATCAGGAAGGCGGCGGCGAGGACGGCGGTGGCGAGCCCGAGCCGCAGGGCCTGGGCCCGGGCCCGCTCGCGGATCTCTCCGACGGTCTTGAGCGCGGTGAACACGGCGCCGTGGAAGGTGAAGAGCACCAGGGTGGTGAGCCCGCCGAGGATCGCGTACGGGTTCAGCAGGTCCCAGAAGGTTCCGGTGTAGTTCTTCTGCGCGTCGATGTCGACGCCGTGGACGATGTTGGCGAAGGCGACGCCCCAGAGGAAGGCGGGGATCAGGGAGGTCCAGAAGATGGCCAGCTCCCAGTTGCGCTGCCAGTTCTCCTCGGTGCGCTTGGCCCGGTACTCGAAGGCGACGCCGCGGACGATCAGGCAGACCAGGATGACCAGCAGCGGGATGTAGAAGCCGCTGAACAGGGTGGCGTACCAGTCGGGGAAGGCCGCGAAGGTGGCGCCGCCGGCGGTCAGCAGCCAGACCTCGTTGCCGTCCCAGACCGGGCCGATGGTGTTGATCAGGACGCGCCGCTCGGCGGTGTTCCGGGCAAGGGTGCGGGTGAGGATGCCGACGCCGAAGTCGAACCCTTCGAGGAAGAAGTAGCCCGTCCACAGGACGGCGATGAGGATGAACCAGAGGTCGTGGAGGTGCATGCCGTTTCCGTCCTCAGTAGGCGAAGGCGAGGGGCTTGTCGGCGTCGTCGCCGTCGGACGGGCCGCGCAGCACCGGGTCCTTCGCGGGCGGCCGCTCCGAGGTGTCGGGGCCGGGCTTGGCGTACTTGACGAGGAGTCGGACCTCGACGACGGCGAGGATCGCGTAGAGCGCTGTGAGGGTGATCAGCGAGCCGGTCTGCAGGCCGACGCCGACGCTGGGGGAGGAGGCGTTGGCGGTCTTCATCAGGCCGAAGACGACCCAGGGCTGGCGGCCCATCTCGGTGAAGATCCAGCCGAAGCTGTTGGCGATCAGCGGGAAGCCCATGGTGAAGATGCCGATCCGCCAGCTCCACCTGGTGAAGAAGGTGTTCATCTCAGCGTTCTTGGTGAGCATCAGGCGGGGCGGTTCCTCCTCGCCGGTGCGGTACTCCTCGGCGAGCCAGAACCTGCGGCGGGTGGTCCACAGGCCGATCAGCGCGGCGACGAAGGACGTCATGCCGAAGCCGATCATCAGGCGGAAGCCCCAGTAGGTGACGAAGATGTTCGGGATGTAGTCCTGGGGCTGCCCGCCGTACTTCGCGGCCTCCGCGGCGGCGGTGTCGTTGATGCCGGGGACGGAGCTGGAGAAGTCGCTGTGGGCGAGGAAGGACAGTATTCCGGGGATCTCCAGCTCGACCGAGTTGTGGCCGCGCGAGACGTCGCCGACCGCGAAGATCGAGAACGGGGCGGGCGACTGGGTGTCCCAGAGGGCCTCGGCGGCGGCCATCTTCATCGGCTGCTGCTCGAACATGACCTTGGCCAGGGTGTCGCCGCTGACGGCGGTGCCGAGGCCGGCCACCACGGCCATGGCCAGGCCCACCCGGAGCGAGGTTCGCATCGCGGCGGTCTTCCGGCCGTCGGTCTCCTTGCCGCGCTTGGCCCGCCACAGGTGGTACGAGGCGATGCCGACCACGAAGGCGGCGCCGGTGAGGAAGGCGGCGGTGAGGGTGTGGAAGGCCTGGACGAGGGTGGTGTTCTGGAAGAGCACCCGGGCGATGTCGGTGAGCTGCGCCTTGTGGGTGGCCGGGTCGACCCTGTAGCCGACCGGGTGCTGCATCCAGGAGTTGGCGGCCAGGATGAAGTACGCGGACAGCACCGTCCCGAGCGCGACCATCCAGATGCAGGCGCAGTGGATCTTCTTCGGCAGGCGGTCCCAGCCGAAGATCCACAGGCCGATGAAGGTGGACTCGAAGAAGAAGGCGATCAGCGCCTCCATCGCGAGCGGGGCGCCGAACACGTCGCCGACGAAGCGCGAGTAGTCGGACCAGTTCATGCCGAACTGGAACTCCTGCACGATGCCGGTGACCACGCCCATCGCGATGTTGATCAGGAAGAGCTTGCCCCAGAACTTGGTGGCGTGGAAGTACTTCTCCTTGCCGGTCCGGACCCAGGCGGTCTCCAGGCCGGCCACGGTCGCGGCCAGGCTGATCGTCAGCGGGACGAACAGGAAGTGGTAGACGGTGGTGATGCCGAACTGCCATCTGGCGACCGTCTCGTGCGCGACTGCCAGGTCCACAGCGCTCTCCTCAAATCCGCCATCATCCGGACAAACGGGTGTCTAGCACGCATCCACGCCGAAGCATCCCAAGCTTGTCCGCTTGTGAAAGTGAACACGTTCACAAGCGCAGTATGCACCACTCCTACATCGGCAGATGAGGCGGGGGTGTGGTTGTGCGTCCATCGGATGATCCGACGGAACGCGGCGCGGTCACAACCGGCGGCCAGGCGGGTCGGTTCGACGACCTGGCACTTGACAGGAGGCTCCGGCGTCCGGCGCGCTCAGAGCTGGCGGGGCAGCAGCACCCGGAACGCGGCGCCGTCGCCCGGCGCGGTGTCCAGGCTCAGGGTGCCGCCGTGCGCACTCACCAGGGCCGAGGCGATGGCCAGGCCGAGGCCCGCTCCCCCGCCCTCCCGGCGGCTGCGCGAGGCGTCCACCCGGTAGAACCGCTCGAAGACCAGCGAGGCCTGGTCGTCCGTCATGCCCGGTCCCCGGTCCGCGACCTCCAGCAGGCAGCGGCCGTCCACCGACCCGACGCCGATCCGCACCGCGGTGCCCGGCGGGGTGTGCTTCACCGCGTTGCCGACCAGGTTGGTGACCACCTGGCGCAGCCGCGCCTCGTCGCCCATGACCGGTGCGGCCTGCGGCGCCCCCGCACCCGCCGGGCCGGTGAGCGAGACGGGCCGGCCCGGGTCCAGGGCCGTCAGGTCGTGCAGGGCGTCCGCGGCGAGGGTGCGCAGGTCCATCGGCGCGAGGTCGAGCGGCCGCTCCTCGTCGAGCCGGGCCAGCATCAGCAGGTCCTCGACCAGGCCGCCCATCCGGACGGCCTCCGCCTCGATACGGTCCATCGCCCGGTCGGTGTCCGGCAGCGCACCCATCCGGTGCAGTTCGGCGAAGCCGCGGATGCCCGCCAGCGGGGTGCGCAGCTCGTGCGAGGCGTCGGCGACGAAGCGGCGCATCCGCGCCTCGGACTCGGCCCGGGCCGCGAACGCCGCCTCGATCTGCGCCAGCATGCCGTTCAGGGCGGCGGACAGCCGGCCGACCTCGGTGCCGGGCGCGAGCTCGGGCATCCGGTGCGACAGCTCGCCGGAGGCGATCCGGGCGGCGCCCTCCTCGATCCGGCGCAGCGGGCCCAGCCCGGCCCGGACGGCGAACAGGCCGAGCACGGCGATCAGCAGCAGCACCACGCCGCCGATCGCCAGGAAGGCGGTGCGCAGCCGGTTGACGGTGCTGCGGACGTCGTCCAGGGAGACCGCCACCAGCACGTAGGCGGGCAGTTGGGTGCCCTGCCCGGTCACGGCGGCGCCGGAGCTGCTGCCCGGCATGCCGACCGAGGCGCCCGGGTCGACCGGCAGCACCAGGACGCGCCACTCCCCCGCGTCGTGCTCGGCCGGAACGTCGAAGGCGGTGCGCTTGCGGGCCTCCAGGGTGCCGCCGGTGAGCCCGCCGAGGTACGGGGCGCCGTCGGAGTCGGTGACCGGCTGGCGCAGCACCATCTCCACCGCGCCGTCCCGGCCCAGGTACTGGACGACGTACTGGCTGGGCAGGAACTGGTTGATCCGCCGGCCTGCACCGCCCCCGCCGCCCGCCCCGCTGCCGTCGGCCTGGCCGGCACCCGCACCGCCGGCCCGCTGACCGCCGCCCTGACCGGTGCCGTTCTGACCGCCCTGACCGGTGCCGCCCTGACCGTTCTGACCGCCCTGACCCGCGCCCTGGCCACCCGCCTGGCCACCGGACGGCATCCGGCCGGGCACCCGGCGGGAGAGCGGTTCGCCGAAGCGCTGCAGCTGCTGGTCGGTGCGCTCGACCAGCTGCGACTCGACGGTGGCGATGACCAGGGTGTCGCTGACCACCAGGCCGGTGGTGACGAGCAGCAGGGCCAGCACGAGCAGCCGGACGCGCAGGGAGAGTCGGGCGAGCAACGGTCAGGCCTGCGGCGGGCGGCGCAGCGCGTAGCCGATGCCGCGGACGGTGTGGATCAGCTTGGGCCCGTGCACGGACGCGCCGGAGTCGAGCTTGCGCCGCAGGTAGGAGATGTAGGACTCGACGATGGAAAGGTCGCCGCCGAAGTCGTAGGCCCACACGTGGTCGAGGATCTGCGCCTTGGACACCACCCGGCCGACGTTGGCCATCAGGTAGTGCAGCAGCTTGAACTCGGTGGGGGAGAGCGAGACCGGGCGGCCCGCCCGGGTCACCTCGTGCGCGACCGGGTCGAGGGTGAGGTCGGCCACGATCAGCCGGCCGTCCTCGGCGGGGCCGCCGGCCCGGCGGAGGATCGCCCGGATCCGGGCTATCAGCTCCTCCAGGCTGAACGGCTTGGTGACGTAGTCGTCCGCGCCGAGGGCCAGGCCCTGGACCTTGTCGCCGGTGGCGTCCCGGGCGGTGAGCAGCAGCACCGGCACGTGCTCGCCCGCGGCGGGCCACCGGGTCTGGTCGCGCAGCCGCTCGACGACGGTGAAGCCGTCGAGGTCGGGGAGCATCACGTCGAGGACGACGAGGTCGGGCCGTTCGGCGGCGACGGCGGCGAGGGCCTCCTCGCCGGTCGCCGCCGAGGCCACCCGGAAGCCGGAGAACCGCAGGCTGGCGGAGAGCAGTTCGCGGATGTTCGGTTCGTCGTCGACGACCAGTAGGAACGCCTCACCGGGAGCGGCCGCCCCGCCTGCGGTCTGTACTGTCCCTGACACGTGCGCTACGCCTCCCGGTCCTCACGAAATCTTCTCATCGGACGATAGCCCGGGAAGGCTATGCGGGGTTGATGAAAGTTGGATGATGCCGCCCCCGCCATCGTAAGCGCTCCGCCCGGCTACCCGGCGGTCACCGCCGAAGCCGCCGCGGCCGCCGCGCCGCGGGCCCGGGCGCGCTTGGCGTAGAGCACCGTCCACAGCACCAGGAGGCCGGTGACGCCGTAGGAGAGCACCGAGTTCACCGCGACCATCGCGCCGGTGGACAGCACGTAGGTGAGTCCGACCCGCAGGAGCGCCTCGGCGACGTAGCCGAGCCCCCAGCCGAGGGTCAGGTTGCGCTGTACCCGACGGAAGCCCTCGAACTGCCACAGGCCGTTCCACCGGGCCAGGCCCTCGGCGCTGCCGTCGGTGCCGAACTTCCGGCCGAAGTAGAACATCAGCGGCCGGGGCGCGGCCAGCGAGGCCAGGCAGACCACCCCGAACAGCCCGGTCACCAGCGAGTCCTTGACCAGCAGGAGCCGGGCACTGTTCGGGCCGGCCACGGTGACCAGCACGGTGATCGCCAGGAACACCAGGGTGATCGCGGCGAACTCGTCGACCCGCCGGTGCCAGGCGAGGTAGACGATCACGTCGACCACCGGCCACAGACCGGAGAGCAGCAGGGCGGTGACCTCGCTGTGGCCGTGGTCGACCAGGTTGTTGTAGGTGAGCAGCGGCGCCACCACGTTCAGGCCGATGGTCAGCACCCAGCCCAGCGCGGTCGCGCCGCCGCCACCGCGGGCAGGCTTGTTCTCCGACACGGTTTCCCCCGATTTCTCTGTACATGTCGAGCCCGGACAGCCTAGTGAGGCCGTGTCAGGTCCGCCATGAAAGAAATGGTCAAGGAGCCGGCCGGGGACGGCGGAGGGTCAGCGGCTGCCGGTGCCGCCGGCCTGCGAAGCCCCGGTACCCGTACCGCCGTTGCCGGTGCCGCCGCCGCGTCCGCCGAAGCCGCCGAAGCCGCCCGCCGCCCCCTCGGTGAGCTGGGTGGCGGTGTAGGAACCGTCCGAGCCCTTCTGGCCCAGCACGGTGACGGTCTGTCCGGGCTGCAGGTCGCCGATCTTGCCCTCCTTGTTGAGGGTGACCTTGGTGCTGTCGGCGGTGGTGACCTTGACGGTGTTGCCGGAGGCGTCGGTCAGGTAGACGGTCGTGCCGTCCACCGAGGCGACGGTGCCGCGGGTGAAGCCGGCGCCCTGGCCACCCGGCGCGTTGCCGCCGGCCGCGTTCCCGCCGCCGTTCCCGGCCCGGCCGCCGTAGCCGCCCGCACCGCCGCCGTAGCCGCCGAAGCCGCCCGGCCCGGCGCCCTGACGGCCGGCCGCCGCCTGTCGGCCGGCGCCGTTGCCGTCGCCCTTGGCGTACCAGGCGCCACCGGCGAAGGCGGCGGTGGCTATCACCGCGCCGGCCAGCACCAGGGTGGGCCAGGGCAGGCGGGGGCGGGGCGGGGCGGCGAGTTCCGCGGCGATGTCGCGGGCGTCGGGCGCGGTGTTCAGCAGCTCGGTCGCCTCGACCGGGCCGAGGGCGCGGCCGGGCTCGTTCTCGCTGGTCATGTCGGATGCTCCTGGGTCACTCGTGGCGGAGGGCTTCGATCGGGCGCAGCGAGGCGGCCCGGCTGGCGGGGTAGCTGCCGAAGAACAGTCCGATGGCGACGGCGATGCCGAAGGCGCCGAGGACGGACTCCGGGATGACCACCGGCTCGATGCCGACGATCGTGAAGTGCGAGCCGATCAGGCCGGCGGCGACGCCGAGGCCGGCGCCGGTCACCGAGAGCAGGGTGGACTCGGTGAGGAACTGGCCGAGGATGACCCCGCGCGGGGCGCCGAGCGCCTTGCGGATGCCGATCTCCCTCGTCCGCTCGGTGACGGTCACCAGCATGATGTTGGTGATGCCGATGCCGCCGACCAGCAGCGAGATCGCCGCCACCGCGCCGAGCAGCACGGTGAAGGTCTTGGTGGTGGACTCCCGGGCGGTGAGCAGCGAGGTCTGGCTGCTGATCCGGAAGTCGACCTTGGTCACGTCGGTGATGGCGTGGGTGCCCATCAGGATCCGGGTGATGTCGCTCTGCGCCTCGGTGGTGGCCTCGGCGGAGGCGGCCTGCACCATGATCTGGTTGACCGAGCCGAAG
This sequence comes from Kitasatospora sp. NPDC007106, assembly GCF_040634455.1. Taxonomy (NCBI): domain Bacteria; kingdom Bacillati; phylum Actinomycetota; class Actinomycetes; order Kitasatosporales; family Streptomycetaceae; genus Kitasatospora; species Kitasatospora sp. NPDC007106. The sequence goes on along the minus strand of NZ_JBEYFP010000011.1, from coordinate 16,646 downwards.
CCGGTGAAGGCGTTCTGCACGGTGGGCAGCGGGGCGATCACCACGTCGTCCGGGTCGTTGAAGCCGGTGGAGCCCTTCGGGGTGAGCACGCCGACCACGGTGAACGGGGTGCCGCCGATGGTGATCCGCTTGCCGACCGGCTCCTCGGTGTCGAAGAGCTGCTTGGCGGTGGTGGCGCCGATCACGGCCACCTTGCGGGAGTTGAGGACGTCGTCGTTGGAGAAGTAGTCGCCGTCCTTGACCTTCTGGTTGGCCGTCTCGAAGTACGCCGGGTAGGTGCCGACGATCGAGCCCGGCTGGTACGAGATGTTCCCGTACAGCGCGGTGCCGGTGGTGGTGACGACCGGTGCCACCGACTTGATGGACGTGCTGTCGGCGTCGGTGGCGAGCGCCTTGGCATCGGCCACGGTGAGCGCCTTGGCGGCCGTGGCGGACCCGCGGCCGGCGTTGGAGGAGACGGTCAGCGCGTTGGTGCCCAGCGAGGTGATGGACGCCTTCACCGCCTCCGAGGAGCCGTTGCCGACCGCGAGCAGCAGGATCACCGAGGCGACGCCGATGAGCACGCCGAGCATGGTGAGGGCCGAGCGGACCTTGTTGGCGACCAGGCCGCCGACCGCGAAGCGGATCATCTGCCAGAAGATCATGCGGGCACCTCCGCGGCGAGGGCGGGCGGCGGCCCGTCCACCGGCGCGCGGCGGACGTCGTCCACGATCGCGCCGTCGACCAGCCTGAGCACCCGCTTGGCGTGCAGCGCGACCTCGTCCTCGTGGGTGATCACCACGACGGTGCGGCCGGAGGCGTTCAGCCGGTCGATGATCGCCAGCACCTCGGCGGTGGAACGCGAGTCGAGGTTGCCGGTCGGCTCGTCGGCCAGCAGCATGGCGGGCGCGGTGACCAGGGCGCGGGCGACCGCGACGCGCTGCTGCTGGCCGCCGGAGAGCTCGTTGGGCTTGTGCCCGGCGCGGTCGGCGAGGCCGACCAGCTCCAGCGCGGCCAGGGCCCGGCGGCGCCGTTCGGCGGCCCGCACCCCGGCGTAGGCGAGCGGCAGCTCGACCTGCGCCAGGGCGGTGGTGCGGGGCACCAGGTTGAACGACTGGAAGATGAAGCCGATCTTGCGGTTGCGGACCAGCGACAGCCGGCTCTCGTCGAGGTGGCCGACGTCGGTGCCGTCGAGCAGGTAGCGGCCGGAGGTGGGCACGTCCAGGCAGCCGAGGATGTTCATCAGGGTGGACTTGCCGGAGCCGGAGCTGCCCATCACCGCGACGTAGTCGCCCTCCTCGATGTCGAGGCTGACGCCCAGCGGCTCGCCGGTGCCCGGTGCCGACGGGCCGCGCAGCGCGTGCACGGCGGAGTCGCCCTGGCCGTACGACTTGGTCACCCGGCTGATCCGGATCACCGGGGGCTTGGTGGCGGCCATCAGCGGGTGCCGCCGCCGGTGCGGGTGCCGCCGGTGGTGCGGGCACCGCCGCCGAAGCCGCCGGCTCCGCCCGCGGCGCCGAGGCCGCCGGCCGCCCCGCCCGCGCCCGGGAAGGCACCGTTCGGGAAGCCGTTGCCGGTGGCGGCGGTGGTGGAGGTCAGTTCGACCTTGTCGCCCTCGGCGAGTCCCTCGACCACCTGGACGGTGGTGTCGCCCTCGATGCCGACGGTGACCGACACCCGCTCGGTGGAGCCGTCCTCGTGGACGAGGGTGGCGGTGCGGGAGCTGCCGGTGCCGGCCAGTGCGGCGGTGGGCACCGAGAGCGCGTTGTCGGCCTCGCCGACGGTGACCGAGATGGTCGCGCTCAGACCGGTGCGCAGCTTGCCGGTGTCGCTGGTGATCTGCAGCACCGCACCGTACTGGACGGCGCTGCTGCCGTTGCCGCCGGAGGAGCTGGGCAGCGAGCTGACGGACAGCACGGTGGCGTTCAGCTTGGTGTCGGACTGCGCGTTGAGGGTGACGGTGGCGGACTCGCCCTTCTTGAGCTTGAGCGAGTCGAGCTCGGAGAAGTTGGCGGTCACCTGCATGCCGCTCGGGTTGGTCAGCACCACGAAGCCGGTGGGGGTGGTGGAGGAGGACGTGCTGCTGCCCGTGCCCGTGCCCGTGCCGCTGCTCTTGCTGCCGGTGCCCGAGGCGCCGCTGCCGGAGGAGCCACCGGTGCCGCTCACGGTGTCGCCGACCTTGCCGGCGACCGAGGCGACCGTGCCGTCCGCGGTGGCCTTGAGGGTGGTGCCGGCGAGGGCCGTCTCGGCGTTGGTGAGGGCCGTCTCGGCGGAGTCCACCTGCTGCTGGGCCTGGGCGACCTGGGCGGCGTCGACCTTGGTGGTGGTCGTGGTGGTCGGCGTCTGCGGGGCGCTGGTGCCGCCGCGGCCGCCGGTGGTGCCGGCGGTCGAACCGCCGGAGCCGCCGGTCGTGGTGGTGACGGTCTCGCCGGCCTTGGCCTTGGTGAGGTTGGCCTTGGCCGTGGACAGGGCGGACTCGGCGGCGTCGACGTCCTGCTGGGCGGCGGTGGTGTCGACGGTGGCCAGCACCTGGCCCTTGGTCACGGTGTCGCCGACGGCGACCTTGACCGAGGTGAGCTTGCCGCCGGTGACGAAGTCCTGCCCGGTGTCGGAGGGCGAGGAGAGCGTGCCGGAACCGGACACGGTGGCCAGGACCGTGCCCTTGGCGACCGTGGCGGTCCGCACCCGCGTGCCGCTCGCGGCGGAGCTGGTTCCGGAGTCCACGGTGGTGTACGCCAGCGCGGCCCCGCCGAGCAGGGCCACACCGAGCGCGGAGTTGACGAGGACGGCACGGCGCCGTCGCGGGAGCACCTTCATGGCGGACAGCTTCGCCCCGTGCTCTTTCCGGTTGCTGGCGCCTTCCTGGGAACCACCTGGAACCGTCAATCCGGACAATCCACGCACATCACGGCGCCAGGGTGGCTCTCTCTACTCCTTGGGGATGAAGCGTTGATCCGCCTCCCAGGAAGTTCCCAGTCTTTACGTCCGAGCTTCTGAACTTGCCGGGGTGCCGGAGGGCCCGGACGGGGGCATGCGGCGGGCCCGCCGCCGTCGCCGGCAGCGGGCCCGTCGGGGAGCCTCGGGGAGACCCGGACTCAGAGCTCCTTGCGGAAGGCCTCCGCGGTCGCCAGGAAGATGTCGTTGCCGGCCGTCTCGCCGATCGACACCCGGACGCCCTCGCCGGGGAACGGGCGGACGACCACGCCGGCGGCCGCGCAGGCGGCGGCGAAGTCGACGGTGCGCTCGCCGAGCCGCAGCCAGACGAAGTTGGCCTGCGAGTCGACGACCGTCCAGCCCTGGGCGCGCAGCCCGGCCAGCACCCGGCTGCGCTCGGCGACCAGCGACTCGACCCGCTCCAGCAGCGCCTCCTCGGCGCGCAGCGAGGCGACCGCGGCGTCCTGGGCGAGCTGGCTGACGCCGAACGGCACCGCGGTCTTGCGCAGCGCGGTGGCCACCGGCTCGTGGGCGACCGCGAAGCCGACCCGCAGGCCGGCCAGGCCGTAGGCCTTGGAGAAGGTGCGGAGCACGCAGACGTTCGGCCGGTCGCGGTAGACGTCGATGCCGTTGGGCACCTCGGCGTCGCGGATGAACTCGATGTAGGCCTCGTCGACCACGACCAGGATGTGGCCGGGCACGGCGTCGAGGAAGCGCTCCAGCTCGGCGCGGTGGATCACGGCGCCGGTCGGGTTGTTGGGGTTGCAGACGAAGATCAGCCGGGTGCGGTCGGTGATCGCGGCGAGCATGGCGTCGAGGTCGTGCTCCTCGTCCGCGGTCAGCGGCACGGGCACGGGGGTGGCGCCGGCCACCTGGGTGATGATCGGGTACGCCTCGAAGGAGCGCCAGGCGAAGATCACCTCTTCGCCGGGGCCGGCGGTGGCGAGCACCAGGGACTGGGCGACGCCGACCGAGCCGGTGCCGGTGGCGATGTGCTCGACCGGGACGCCGAAGCGGGCGGCGAGCTCCTCGGTGAGGCCGGTGACGGCCATGTCCGGGTAGCGGTTGAACGAGCCCGCGGCGGCGGTGGCCGCCTCCAGCACGCCGGGCAGCGGCGGGTAGGGGTTCTCGTTCGAGGACAGCTTGTACGCGTCGGCACCGGCCGGCTTGCCCGGCTTGTAGGTGGGGATGCCGTCCAGGGTCGGCCTCAGCCGGGGCCCCTGCGCTGCGGTACCGCTCACGGTCGTTCTCCTTCTGTGCTGTCTTGGGCGCGCGTGCCGGGCCGCGCACACCGGGTTCGCCGGTCCCGCGCCGCCCCTCGCCACACACCCGCGCCACCCCGGTCGGGTGCCCCGCACGATACCGGCCGGGCTCACCCATGCGGGTGAGATGCCCGATCGGGTTACGGGTGCAGATCAGCCATTCTGCCGCGTTCCCACGGCACATGTCAGAGGTAACAGGCCCGGATCGGAGCGGGTATCGAAGGGTGTGATCCGTTCCGACTCTTGGAGAAACGTATCTTCAGACCGGTGGCCGGGGCCGGTCACAGCCTGCTGTCATGCGCCATACGATCGGTCCGCCATGACAGCAGCAGCCAACCAGAGCGGACGGCGGTCCACCTCGCGGCGCCTGGAGCGGGCCGGCATCCGGGACGTCGCGGCGGCGGCCGGAGTGTCGATCACCACGGTCTCCGACGCCCTCAACGGGAAGGGCCGCCTGCCCGAGGAGACCAGAAGCAGGGTGCGCGAGGTCGCCGAGCGCCTGGGCTACCGCCCCTCCGCGGCCGCCCGCACCCTGCGCACCGGCCGCTCGGGCCTGATCGGCCTCACCGTGACCACCTACGGCGAGGAGCCGTTCACCTTCACCGAGTTCGCCTACTTCGCGGAGATGGCGCGGGCCGCCACCAGCGCGGCGCTCGGCCGCGGCTTCGCCCTGGTCGTGCTCCCCGCCTCGTCCCGGCACGACGTCTGGAGCAACATCGCCCTGGACGGCACGGTGGTCATCGACCCGCCCGACCAGGACCCGCTGGTGACCGAGCTCTACCGGTCCGGCGTGCCCGTCGTCAGCGACGGCAAGCCGGGCAACTGCCCGGTCACCGCCTGGGTCGACAACGACCACGAGGCCGCCGTGCTGGACATCCTGGACCACCTGTCGGAGGCCGGCGCCCGCCGGATCGGCCTGCTCACCGGCACCAGCACCGACACCTACACCCGGCTCTCCACCGAGGCGTACCTCGGCTGGTGCCGGCGGGTCGGCCAGGAGCCGGTCTACGAGGCCTACCCGGCGCACGACCCGGCGGCCGGCGCCGTGGCGGCCGACCGGCTGCTCGCCCGGCCGGACCGGCCGGACGCGGTCTACGGCCTCTTCGACCCGAACGGCACCGACCTGCTGGCGGCCGCCCGCCGGTACGGCCTCCGCGTCCCGGACGACCTGCTGCTGGTCTGCTGCAGCGAGAGCGACGTGTACGCGGGCACCGAGCCGCCGATCACCACCCTCTCGCTCAAGCCGCGCAAGATCGGCACCACCGTGGTCAACCTGCTGATCGACGCCATCGAGGGAGTCGACGCCGGCTCGTCCGGCGGGCAACGCGCCGAGGGGGCGCGGCTCTTCCCGCCGCGCTTCCGCACCGCGGGGACGGGCCCGCCGCCGGGCACCCTGATGCCGACGGAGCTGATCGTCCGGGCCTCCTCGCAGCGGCGCAGCCCCCGCAGGACGGTCAGTCCGCCCCGTTCACCGGGCGGGGGCTGAGCTCCGGCACGGTCCTCGCCGCGCCGGGCCGGGCCCGGGCCGGCCCGCCCCTGCGCGAGGTCCAGACCATCCCAGACCGGGTCGGACCGGGCCGTCCGGCCCGGCCCGGTGACGCTCCGAAGGATTGGATGCCCACCAGGTGAGGACGCCGGGAGAGTGGTCTTCCTATGATGGTCGAATGACACCCGAGGACCGCTTCCCCGGGCCTGAAACGCCCCACTCAGGCCCCCGCCACCACCAGGACCTCGACGTGCTCCCGTACGGCTCCTACTACGAACCCGCCGAGCCGCCGGCCGGCTACGGCTACGACGAGACCTACAGCGGCTACGGCGGCGCGCACTACCTCGAGCAGCACTGGCACGCCCCGGCCCACCACGGTGTGCACCCGGGCGGCCACGACGCCACCGTGCAGCTCGGCACCCTGCACCGGACGGGCCACGAGCAGGCCGTCCACGAGCCGGCCGGCCACGAGCAGGCGCCGCACGAGCCGGCCGTCCACGAGCAGCCGCCGATGGCCGCCGCGACCGGCGACGACCCGCCGACCATCGAGCTCGGTCCCCCGCTGACCGAGCAGCCGGTGAACTTCCCGTACCCGCAGCCCGAACCCGGCGAGGCGCCCGGCCCGCTGTACGTGATCGGCGACGTGCACGGCTACCTCGACGAACTGCTCGCCGCCCTCCGCCAGGCCTCGCTGATCGACGCGGACGGCCACTGGGCGGCCGGCCGCTCCCGGGTGTGGTTCCTCGGCGACTTCACCGACCGCGGCCCCGACGGCATCGGCGTGATCGAGCTCGTCATGCAGCTCGCCGCGGAGGCCGCCGCGGCCGGCGGCTACTGCCGGGCCCTGATGGGCAATCACGAACTGCTCTTCCTCGGCGCCGCCAAGTACGGCGACGAGCCCGTCCAGTCCACCGCGGGCACCGCCTCCTTCCTCGCCGCCTGGCGCCTCAACGGCGGCCAGCAGCACGACCTCGACCGGCTGGAGTCGCACCACATCAGCTGGCTCTCCCGGCTGCCCGCGATGGCGCTGGAGGACGGCCACCTGCTGCTGCACTCCGACACCACCGCCTACCTGGAGTACGGCGAGTCGATCGCCGAGGTCAACGACGCCGTCCACGACCTGCTCGCGGACGAGGGCGCCGACGAGTGGTGGGACTGCTTCCGCCGCTTCACCAAGCGGTTCGCCTTCCGCGGCGAGAACGGCCCGGACGCCGTCCACGAGCTGCTCGGCGCCTACGGCGGCTACCGCGTGGTGCACGGCCACAGCCCGATCCCGTACCTCACCGGAGCGGTGCACGCCGACGACGGCGCGCCGCCGCACGTCCCCGGCCCGTACATCTACGCGGACGAGCTGGCCGTCGCCATGGACGGCGGGGTCACCATGGAGGGCCGCCTGCTGATCGCCCGGCTGCCGGTGAACTGAACGGGCGGCGACTGAACTCCGCCGCACTTTCCTGACACCGCGTCGGCGGAAGCTGACGGAGCGTCGACGAGCGGCCCGGAACGTCCGCCCCGGGCGCTGAAAATCCGGAAAGCGACTGTCTGAGCCTCGGTGGTCACCCCTACCATCGAGGCACCACGCAGCCGCCCGCCCGCCACCGGGCCGCCGCGTCGCACCAGTCCACCTCCGTGAATCAGCGGAACGGGGTCCCCATGACCGACGCCCCGCACCTGCTCGCCGAGGACCGCCCGGACTACGAGCGCATCCTCGACGAAGCACTGCGCGACGCAACCATCCTCGAAGCACTGCGCGACACCGAACCCCATCTCAACACCGAGCAGCTGCGCACCAAGGCGATGCTCAACGCGGAGACGGTGGCCTCGGCCGCCGCACCCGAGTACCGCCACTACCTCGGGCTGCGCGCGGACCTCGGACGCACACCCGCACCCGCACCCGCCCACGGGGGCGGCGGACTCGGCGGCGAGCTCTCCGGCCGGCTGCGCTCCGAGGAGGGCGCCGGGCTGTTCCCGGTGCTCACCGTGCTCGCCCCGATCCTGTCCTGGTCCGCCGCCGCCCTGCTGCTCGCCATCGGGTACGCGCTGCGGGCCGCCCGGCCGGCCCTGCCGCTCGGCCGCAGCGTGGTCACCGCCGGCTGGGCCGCCATCGCGGTCGGCACCGCCGCCATGGCCGTCGGCATCGTCGGCCTGCTGCTCACCGCGCTGCGGGACGGCTCCGCGAACCCGGCCGGGCAGGACCCGAACCTCGCCGCGGACGTCGCCGAGGCCCGCCGGGCCTGGCACACCGCCCTGCGCGAGCGCGCGCTGCTCCCCTACCTGCACGACAACCTCGGCTCCACCCCGGCGCTGTCCCCGCAGCCCGCCGGCCGGCCGGTGCCGCCCGACCTCCTCAGCCCCGGCTACAGCCGGCCCGGGTACAGCAGCGCCGGATTCACCAGCCCCGGCGTCGAGGGGCTCACCGACCAGGAGGGACGCGAGCCGCGGACGGCCGAGTTCACCAGCCCCGGCTACACCCCGCCCGGCTTCACCGGGCCCGACGAGGTCTCCGACTGAGCCGGCGGCGGAGGCGGGGTCCCGACCCGGGACGCACCCGCCGCACCCGCCGTGCCCCCCGCACCCGCAGCTCCGTCACCCCGCCGTCCCCGCCGTCACCCGGACGGGCGGCCGGGCTGGGCCGAGCGGCGCACACCACCCGTGGCACCGGCCCCCGGACGGGCGCGCGGGCCCATCATCCCCGGCATGAGGACCTCCCGGCGGACGGCACGGACCGCGACGGTGGCCGCCGCCGCGCTGGTGATCACCGCGCTCCTCCTGCCCGGCGACGGCGTGCACCGCGGCAGCCTGCGGACGGCCCGCCACACGGCCGCGGACGACCCCGCCGGGGCGGCGTCCACGGGCCTCGGAGTGCTCCCCGAACCGGTGCCCGCCGGTCCCGTACCGCGCTGCCCCTCGCTCGCCGTGGCCGGCCACCGCGGTGCCCCGGAGGCCGCCCCGGAGAACACCATGGCCGCCTTCCGGGCCGCCCTCGCGGGCGGGGCGGACTGGCTGGAGACCGACGTGCGGACCACCCGCGACGGCGTGCCGGTGCTGATGCACGACGACACCGTCGACCGGGTCACCGACGGCCACGGCCGGGTGGCCGACCTGACGGCCGGCCAGATCGCCGCCCTGCACGTCACCGCCGGCCCCGGCCCCGCGCAGCCCGTCCCGACCCTCGACCGGCTGCTCCGCGAGCTGTCCGGCGCCCGGACGCGACTGCTCATGGAGATCAAGGAGCAGGACAGCCCGGGGAACGCGGCCCGGGCCGCCCGCGCCGCCGCGGCCAGCGGCGCCGACGTGGTGCTGTACTCCTTCCACCCCGCGATGCTGCGGGCGGCCCACGCGGCGGCCCCCGGCCTGCCGGTCGTCCTCGTCCAGGGCGCGGCCGACGCCGAGGACCCGGGCGGGCTGCGGCTTTCCGGCATCGCCCTCGAAGAGGCCCTCGCCACCCCGGAACGGATCGCCCGCGAGCACGCCGCGGGCCGGCAGGTCTACGTGTGGACGCCCGACCGGGAGGCCGACTGGCGGACGGCGGCCGACCGGCACGCCGACGCCCTGATCACCGACGTGCCTGCGGCCGCCCGCGCGTGGACCGACACCCACTGCCCGCCGCTGCTCCGGGGTGCGGCCGGGAACCGCCGGACGGTGTCAGCGCAGGATGCCGGCCTGCCGGGCGGCGACGAGCCAGGACGGGAACTCGGTGAGCAGCCGGTCGTAGAGCTCCGGGTCCGAGATCAGGTCGATGTCGTCCACGGCGAAGAAGCCGACGTTGTCCACCCGGCGACCGGGCAGCGTGTCGAAGCGTTCCAGCACCCCGTAGTCGGCCTGCCCCAGGCCGACGAACTGCCAGAAGACCGGCTCCTCCACGGCCGCCCGCAGCTCCTGCTCGATGGCCGCGTTCCGGTAGACGCCGCCGTCGGAGAAGAACAGCACCAGCGTCGGGTCCGCCACCGGATGCGCCCGGACGTGCGCACGGACCTCGGCGATGACCTTCTGCTCCTCGTTCTGGATGCCGACGAACCGCATGTCGACCTGGCCCGGCGGCAGACCGCGCCGCGGCTTCTTCGGGCGCCCGAACAGGGTCAGCTCGCCGACCCGGACGTGCGCCGGGATCCACTCCGGCAGCTCGGCGAGGTGCAGGTCCGGCAGGCGGGCCGGGTGGGTGGCGAAGGTCCACGCGTGCATCCGGCCGTCCTCGGCCAGCTGCGCGGCGACCGCGGCCATCCGCTCGACCACCCCGGCGACCGTGCCGCGGCGGTACAGGCCGGACATCGACCCTGAGGCGTCCAGCACCAGCACCACCCGGGCCCGGACGCCGACCGCGCCGTGCTTCTCCAGGCTCACCGCCACCTGCTGCTTGCGCAGCGAGAGCCGCTTGCGGATGTCCACCGGCAGCGCCTGCTCCGCCTGCGGTGCCGCCGGGGGCCGCTCCTGCTGCGCGGGCCGGTACGGCGGCACGGGAGGTGCCGGGGCCGGCGGTACCGGCGCGGGCATCGGCGGCACGGGCGGCTGTGCGGCTGCGGGAGGTGCCACGGCCGTCCGCGGCTCGACGGCTCCGTGGTCGGCGGTGAGGCCGGCCCAGCCGGTGGCCCAGCCCTGGCCCACCGCGCGGAACTTCCACTGGCCCGACCGGCGGTAGAGCTCGCCGCCGACGACCGCCGTCTCCCGGCCCGCGGCGATCGGGAAGTGCGCCAGCGGCGCGCCCGTCCGGCCGTCCGTCAGCAGCAGCTCCAGGTCGGCCAGTTGCCCGAGGTACCCGTCGTCGACGGTGACGCAGAGCAGGATCCGCTCGACCTCCGGCGCGAGGGCGGCGAGGTCGGCGTCCACCGTGCGGGCACCGCCCTGCCGGACCCGGCCCGAGGGGTCGGCCGGATTGGCCCCGCCGACCGCGGCACCGTCCCCGAGGGCCCGGCCGTCGGCGCCCAGCTGGACCGCCCAGACCCGGGCCACCGGCCCGTCCGGCGCGTGCGCCCAGGAGAACGCGGCCCGTACCTCCGGCACCCCGACCACCACGTTGGCGCCCTTGCCCAGCGAACTCGACGTCATCCCGCCAGTCTGCCAACCGGGCCGGGGCAACGGCAGCCCCACCGCGTCCCACCGTGGACGTTCCGCGGGTCGCGCGCCGGATATCACGGGGAATTTGCCGCTGTCCATCACGCACCGGAATGGCTTGACTACGGATCGGGGCGGGCGGTTGGATGTCGCACGTTGCCATCGGCGGGGAATTCGCCGGTATTCGGTCTGCGCCGAGGGGGAGTCGTGCATGAATTCGCCGGGACCGGTCGAATATTTCTCCGCGCTGCCGGTGCGCGGCCTTTTATGACCGTTTCCGATCGCCGCACGGACCGCGGAGCACGGGCGTGACCGCACCCCGCCCCGCGGGCGGCGCCGCACTGCCCGCCGTGGTGCGGACGGACGCCGCCGGGCGGCTGGCCACCGCGCTCGCCGGCACCCCGGACGGGCGCCCCTCGGGCACCCTGACCGTGCTGGGCGACCCCGGCGGGGTGTTCCACCTCGCCTCCGGGGTCGTCACCGCGGTCGACTCCCCCGGCGCCCCGGACGTCGCCACCCTGCTGCTGCGCTCCGGCCGGGTGAGCACCGACGACTGGGAGGCCGCCTGCCGCGCGGGCGCCGCCGCCGACCGGACCGGCGCCGAACTCGTCTCCCGGGACCTGCTCGGCGCGGCCGAACTCCAGCTGATGTGCACGATGGCCGCCCTGGACGGCGCCTTCGCGGTGGCCGCCGGACGGGTCGACGGCTGCACCCTGGCCTGTGGCCCGACCCGGCACCACCTGCCCGCCCCGCAGGGCGTGGACCCGGAGTGGCTGCTGCACGAGACGGACCGCAGGCTCCGCGCGCTCGCCGCACTCCGCCCTCCGCTCTGCCCGCTGCGCGACCGGATCGGCCCGGCCACCGGGACGCACCGGGAGCCGGGCGGCGGACCGGCCGGCCGCCTCACCGGCGAGCGCCGGGAGATCCTGCGCTGCGCGGACGGTCGGCGCAGCGCGCGGGACATCGCCTTCCGGCTCGGCCGCGGCCTGTACGCGGTCACCGTGGAGGTCTCCCGGCTGCTGGCCGAGGGCCTGGTGGAGGTCGTTCCGCCCGCCCCGCCGGCGTCCGGCCCGCTGCCCGCGCCGGACGGGCGGCCCGGGGTGACCGCGGCCCGCCGCCCGCCGGACCCCGTGCCGGTGCACCAGCCGGCGGGGCGGCTGCCCGTCCGCCGGCGGGGTGCCAGCGGCATCAACGACGTCCTCGCGTGGCGGTCGGCCGCCGGGCGCCACCGGCGCGCCCGCGATTCCTGACCGGCCCGCCGCGACCGCCGGACATTCGTCCGCGATTCCCGCCCGTCGGCGGGCGGGTTCGGCATGCCCGAGAAATCCGTCCGGCGCCGGCCGGTGAATTCCCAGAACAGGAGAGATGTGAGCAGCGAGAACGGCGAATTGCTCGCCGAAATGCGCGCGCTGCGCGACCGGGTCGCGGGCGTCACCGACCTCGCGGTGGCCGCGGTCGACGGCCTGCTGGTCGCCGCGGACACCGAGGAGGGCATCGACAGCGAGAGCCTGGCCGCGCTCGCCGCCGCGGCGCTCGGCCTGGCCCGCCGGGCGGGGCAGTCCACCGGCAAGGGGCTGCTGCACCGGACGGTGGCGCAGTTCAGCCACGGCTACGTGGTGGTCCAGCCGATCGGCCGGATGGGCCTGATGACCGTCCTCGGCGACTCCGGGATGGACATCGCCCGGCTGCACACCGAGTCGCAGGCCGCCGCCGACCGGATGGACCGTCTGCTGACCGCGCCGCGGTCCTGACGCGGCGTCCCGTCCGGCCGCCACCGCACCACCCGACCACGAGAAGGAGCACCGTGAGCACACCGCAGGGATTCCAGAGCATGTCCGACCGGGTGAACGCCCTGGTCAAGGGCCTCCGCACGGAGGTACCCGAGTGCCTGGCCTCGGGGATCATCGACATGTCCACCGGCATGCTGCTGTCCGTCGAGACGGTCGACTCGCACCCGCCGGAGGTCCTCGACATGCTGGCCGCCGCCACCCTCGACCTCTTCCAGGGCCGCAACGTGGTGATGATCGAGGGCATCTTCAAGGAGCGGCGCGGTGTGGTGAGCGACCGCCACTACTTCCAGGAGATCCTGGTCAACAGCGACAACCTGGCGCACCTCTTCCTCCGGGTGGACAGCGCCGACGACATCGTCGCCGTGGTGGTCTGCCGCAACACCGTGAACGTCGGCATGCTCTTCGCGCAGTCCCGCCGGGTGCTCAAGGACCACGGCCGGCTCTGATCCGGGTACGGGCCTGGCCGACACGTGCGCCGGGTCCGGGAATCCCCCGCCTCGGGGCCCGGACCCGGCGCAGCGGTCATGCGGCCGCGGTCATTCGGCAACGGTCACCGCGGCCGGGGCGGCGGCCGTCTCGGTCAGCAGCAGGACGGCGGACAGCAGGACGATCAGGGCGGCCGAGACGTGGACGCCCAGTGCCGTCGCGACCGAGCCGCCGTGGGTGACCACGGCGAGGGCGTCACCCAGCGGCACGATCGCGTCGATGAGGACGACCCAGCCGAGCACCCGGCGCTGCCCCAGCCCGAGCAGCAGGAACACGGTGCCGCCGAGGGCGAGGTCACGGAACCCCTTCACCACGTAGTAGCCGCCCGCGTTGCCCTGCGGCCAGGGGTCGATGCCGAAGCCGGGGGCCGCGCCCCCGGGGTTCAGCAGGAAGTTCAGCCCGAAGAACAGGACGGTGGCGCCGGTCAGCGCGGCCAGTGCGGTGGTGATGTGACGCCTGGTCATGGTTCCCCCTACGAAGTGCCCTAGCGATGCTAGATCTTGGATCGATGCTAGACATAGCGAAGCTCAGATGTCTAGCGATGCTAGGATCGAGGCGTGGCAGCACCACGGCGCCGGGAGCGCGGACGAGCGGAACGGCACCGGCTCATCGTCACGGCGGCCCGCGAACTCGCCGAGGCGGAGGGCTGGGGTGCCGTCACCACCCGCCGCCTCGCCGAGCGGGTCGAGTACAGCCAGCCGGTGCTCTACAGCCACTTCACGGGCAAGGACGCGATCGTCGCGGCCGTGGCCGACGAGGGCTTCGAAGACCTGGCCACCGCCCTGCACCGTGCCCGGGCAGGCCACCGGAACGCCCGCACGGGGCTGCGGGCCCTCGCCGACGCGTACCTGGAGTTCGCCCGGGCCGGGCCCGCGGTCTACGCCGCCATGTTCACGCGCGGGACGGGCCCCGCGCTCGGCACCGCGGCGACGCCGGCCCCGCTGAAGGCCGTCTTCGGCGAGCTCCACGACGCGGTGGAACCCCTGGCCACCGCCCGCGGCGCCGACCCGGAGGCCTGCACCGAACTCCTCTGGAGCGCCCTGCACGGCCTGGCCACCCTCACCGAGGGCAGCCGCCTCCGCCCCGCGGCCCACCGCGCCCGGCTCGACCTGCTGGTCGGCCTCGTCACGGCAGGCGCCTGAACACGGGCGCGCCGCCGCGCCCGACGGCGGGTCAGAACACCGTCCGCTCCACCGGGATCCAGAGCTGACTGGTCGCCTCGGACCGGTCGGCCGTCGGCCGGGTGCGGAGGATCTCCGGGCCCGGCCGGGTGGCGTACGGATTGGACGGGAACCACTCGGTGAAGACGTCCCGCCAGAGGTACTGCAGGGACCGGGGGTAGGGGCCGGTGTTCTCGAAGACGGCCCAGGTGCCGGCCGGGACGGTGAGGACGTCGAGGTCCTCGGGGGCGTCGGCGCCGGTCACGACCGCGTGGTGGTAGTCCAGCAGGACGCCCTCCTCCCGACTGTCGGAGAGGTGCACGACCGCGGAGACGATGCCCTCGGGCTCCTGGTCGGACAGGTCGGCGATGCGCTGCACGGTCTCCGGCGGGATGCCCCGGACCATCTCGGCGATGTGCGGGTTGACGCCCTCGTGGATCAGGGGGACGCGGGCCTTGCGGCCGACGACCTTGAACTCGGGCTTCTCGACGATCCGGTACTTCATGGTGGTGCTCCCTTCGACGACGAGCCGGAAGGACATCCGGGGCTGGGAGTTCAGGGCCGCGCCCGTCCGCCGGGCCTCGCCCGGGCCGACGCCGTGCATCGCCCGGAACGCCCGCGCGAACGCCTCGGCCGATCCGTAGCCGTGGCGCACGGCGATCTCCAGCAGGGTCCGTTCGCCCGCGAGCACCTCGGCCCCCGCGACGGTGAGCCGCCGGCGCCGGACGTACTCCGACAGCGGGATCCCGGCGAGCGCGGAGAACATCCGCCGCAGGTGGAACTCGGACGTCCACGCGATGCGGGCCAGCTCGGCCGCCTCGATCCGCTGGTCGAGGTGGTCCTCGATGTGGGCCATGACCTGGTTCAGCCGGTCCAGCACTCCGGTCTCCTTCCCTTGCGACCACCACCGTAGGAAGGCCGGAGCCCGCCCGACCCGACTTTCCGTGCCCGTTCCGGTCGGGTGGGACGGGACGGGCACGGAAGGCCGGGTCGGGCGGGCACGGCGGAGCGCTGCCCCGGGAAGCCCCCTCCACCTCCCGGAGCAGCGCGGTCGGTACCGGTCTCAGTCCGCCAGCGGCAGGTAGACCCGGTTGCCCTGGGCGGCGAACTCCGCGGACTTCTCGGCCATGCCGGCCAGCGCCTCGGCGTCGTAGCCGGAGGCGACCGCGGTGGAGCCGTCGCCGTGCTCGTCGCGGATCTCCTGACTGATCTTCATCGAGCAGGGATTCAGCACGAACCCAGCACGTTCCCCGGTACCCGACGTGCCGACGGCCGGCGTTCGCAGAACCCGCTGAGGAAAGGCCACGAAAGAAGAACCCCAGCCGACGCACGGCTGGGGTTCCTCTGTGCGGAAGTACCGGTCAACTGGTCGAGTCGGGCCCGTTCCTACGTGCCGGCAGGCCGCACCCGATCGTGATCACCGCGGACCGGGGGTCAGCGCTTCAGGGTGAGGACGCCGGGCCGGTACGGCAGTCGGTCGTAGGGGCCGGTCGCGGTGGGGGACTTGCCCTGGTAGAGGAACTGCAGGTTGCAGGGGTCGATGGTCATGGTCTGGTCGGGGTTGTTGCGGACCAGGTCGCCGTGGCTGATGTCGTTGGTCCAGGTGGCGCCGCTGTTGGCCTTGCCGGCGAAGGGGTTGCTCTCGCTGGCGGCCTGCGGGATCCAGGAACCGTTCAGGCTGGAGGCCGTGAAGGAGCGGAAGTAGCGCTGCTCGTTCGCCCCCCGAGCCTCGACGATCATGAGGTACTGGTTCTGGTCCTTGACCTTGTAGACCTGCGGCGCCTCGAACAGGTTGTTCACCGTGTCACTCATGACGGTGGTGTACGACGAGCCGAAGTTGCCCGGGAAGTTCCCGATCGGCATGCTCGCCCGGTAGATGCTGCCGTTGTCACCGGCGAAGAACAGGTACATGTTCTCGCCGTCGGCGATCAGGGTCTGGTCGATCGGGCCGGTGCTGGACTTGGGGATGCTGCCGGTGAACAGCGGCTGCGGCGAGGACCAGCCGTTGGGGTTGGTCGGGTCGCTGGACGTGCGGTAGATGAACGGCCACTGGCCCCACTGGTAGGCGAGCACCCAGATGTTCTTGGGTGCGAAGTAGAACAGCGTGGGCGCCACCGCGGACTGGCTCATCCCGGTCTGGGCGGCGGACGCCATGTCGGACCAGTTGGTGAACGGGCTGAACATCATCGAGCCGTACGAGGAGCCGTTGACGTCCGACGCGTAGACCAGGTGCTTGCCGTTGTAGACCACGTTCGTGAAGTCCTTGACCGAGGCCCATCCGTTCTTCGGCTGCGCGAGCGCACCGGTCGAGGACCAGCGGTACGTCGACGGAAGGGCGCACGTGCCGCCCGGCGCGGGCGTGGTCGGGGTCGGAGCCGGGGTGGGCGACCCGGACGACCTGAAGGTCCAGTGCTGGTTGGCGCCGCTGGTGGAGTCCCAGATCTGGACGGCGGTGCCGTTGGCGGTCTGGTTGCCGGGGGTCTCCAGGACCCGTCCGCTG
>NZ_JBEYFP010000010.1:0-45499 GCF_040634455.1 Kitasatospora sp. NPDC007106 | reverse complement strand
GTGGCCTGCGCGCCGGGCGGCGCCCGGACGGCACCGGCCGCACCGCCTCACCGTGGCCCGCCGTCACCGCCGCCGTCGCCACCGGACTGACCATCGCGGCGTACACCGTCGTCGACGGGGTCGGCGTCCGCTCCTCCGGGGCCGTCCTGGGCTACATCGCCTGGCTGATGGCCCTGGACGGCGCCGCCGTCCCCGGGTACGCCCTCCTCACCCACCGCCGCGGGCTCGCCGAACGGCTGCGGCCGGTACGGGCCCGCGGGCTCCTCGGTGGTGCCATGTCGGTGCTGTCCTACGGGCTGGTGCTGTGGGCCCAGGCGCGGGCCGCGCTCGCACCGGTCGCCGTGCTGCGCGAAACCAGCATCATCGTGGGTGCGGCGATCGGCACCGTGTTCTTCCGGGAACGCTTCGGCGGGGCGCGGATCACCGCCGCCGGCGTGATGCTCGCCGGCATCGCCCTGATCCTCTGGCAGTAGGAGGCCTCCGATGGCTGTGGAGATCGAGAAAAAGTACCTGCTGTCCGGCGAGGACTGGCGGGCGGAGGTGGTCCGCACCGAGACGCTCACCCAGGGCTACCTCTCCATGGACCGCGACCGCGAGGTCCGGGTGCGCCTCTCCGGCGACACCGCGGCCTTCCTCACCGTCAAGGCCCGCCGGAGCGGCCCCGCCCGCCTCGAATACGAGTACCCCGTACCGGTGGCCGACGCCCGCGAACTCCTCGCCCTCTGCCTCGGCACCCCGCTCCGGAAGCACCGCCACCACCTCTCCCGCACCCCCGGCCGCTGGACCGTCGACGAGTACGCCGGCGCCAACACCGGCCTCCTCGTCGCCGAGGTCGAATGGGACGAACACCAACCCGAACCCCCCACCCCCACCTGGGCCGGCCCCGACGTCAGCACCGACCGCCGCTACTCCAACGCCGCCCTCACCCTCACCCCGTACACCTCCTGGTGAACCGAAGGGGCAGCTCACCAAGGCCGCCCCCGGCGGCCGGGGGCGTGGGCACGCGGCCGTCGCTCAGCAGCGCCCCGCCGCCGCGGCCGGCCGGCTCACCGTCATCCGACCCGCAGCTTCAGCTGCCGGTTGTGCTCGGAATGCTCGGAGACGACGCCTTCGACGGTTTCGCCCACCGCGGGCCACAACTCCGGGGGCACGGATCGCGGTCGGGGTAGTAGGAGATGGAGCCTTTTCAGACCGGGCACCGATCGGGTGACAGCTGCGCTGTCGGTGTGAGTGCAGAACGAACGAGGCTCCCCAGCGGTTGAGCGAGATGTCTGAAGTCTCAACTGTTCCGCCGGGGAGCCTCGTTGGTCACCTATCCTGCCGCACTGGACCTGCCGCACGCGCTCGTTGAGTGGGTCACCATGCTGATCGTCACCCGGGAGGGTGACCGCCGGTGCAAGCTCCGACCCTCGCAGCGGGCGATCGTCGCACTCGTGTACCTACGTAAGCACGACACCCTCGCGCAGATCGCGGCCGGCTTCCGGATCAGCGTCGGCACCGCCCACGCCTACGTCCACGCGGTCACCGACCTCCTCGCCCGCCGCGCGCCCGGCCTGACCCGGGCCCTGCGCGAGGCCGACCCCGAGTATGTGCTGGTCGACGGCACCCTCGCGGAGTGCGACCGCATCGGCGACGGCCGCGCCGACTACTCGGGAAAGCATCGCCGCCACGGCGTGAACCTCCAGGTCATCAGCAACCCGTAGGGCAAACTCGTGTGGGTGTCGCGAGCGCTGGCAGGCCGCACCCACGACCTGACCGCGGCCCGCGCCCACCGCATCGTGAAGACCTGCGTCAGACTCCGCATCCCCGCCCTGGCCGACCTGGCCTACACCGGCGCCGGCGGGACGTTCGCCGTACCGGTCAGGCGAAAGCCCGGCAAGGAACTCACCGCGGGCCAAAGATCGCTGAACCGAGCCCACGCCCGGTTCCGGTACCCCGTCGAACGAGGCGTGGCGACCCTCAAGCAATGGCGGATCTTCCGCCGTGCCCGCTGCAGCCCGAACTGGCTGACGTCAGCAGCCAAAGCCGTCCTCACCCTGGAGCTGCAACGCTGAAAGGGCTCATGGCATCCACCACTGCCGCGACCCCGGCATGCCCGGGGATTCCGACGAACATCCCGAACAGCCTTACGGCCGCGACTTTTCCGCGCAGCACGGCACCGACCGGGTAGTCGAGCTTTGCGGCTTCCCATTCCTCGGAAGTTGTCATCGATGTCGGGTCCTCGGGAATTCGTCAAGTCAAGCCCTGAACCGCTAATTCAAAACAGCACCCAGCAATTGCCTGATCGTCCAACCTCGGCGACAACATCGCCGACGCGAAAGACGCGCTTGGCTGGATCCAACCCCCGCTCTCCCGTGCTGCGCAACGCGGCGGCCCTGGAGGTCAGCAGGGCTCTCGGGTTTCCTGCCAGGACGACAGCATTTGAACCTGCGGCCCCTTGATCCCCCATCAAGGAACCAGCCGCGCCCACAGGTCAACCGCTTGCTGGCGGACGAGCGTGCGTTCCATCGAGCTGCCCCGGCCCCCTGCACTGCGTGTGGTCCCCAACTGGCCCCCAACAGCCCCGGTTCCGATCGAAGCTCCTCACTGACGCCAGCGCTCGCGGTGCTGTCGCACACAATTGAGATCGATCTTGTGCTGCGGATGGGTACGGAGCGGTCCCATCTCGGTACCGCCCTTGATGACCATGAGATCGTCACTCAGGACGATGGCGCCCACGTCAAGCATGACGTGGCAGTTCGGACAGAGGCAGAGAACGTTCGCAGCGAGGTCAGGTCCGTTGTGGGGGCTGCCCAGTGCTTGGATATGGGCGCCCTCGCTGTAGCTGCCGCCGGGGACCTCAATGCGCAACGCACATACCTGGCACCGGTTATCGTGCCAGGCCTTGACCCGCCGCTTCACAGCGCTGCTACGGACTATGCGTTGCACTGTGGCAGTTACCCGTTCGGGCGTTTCACTGCCGGCGGCAGGCTGTCCGAAGTCGCCTTCGATCGGGAGTTCGTCGACCGCGGACAGGTCTGCTGTCTCCGCGGCAACGGGAGCCGGTGTGCCCTCATGCGCCTCCATGCGGAACTGCCAGATCAAATGACCGTCAATGCCGAGTTTGCTGCCGTAGCTCGCAACTCGGAACAATCCGTCGTATCGGTAACCCGACTTGGGCGCATACTTGGAGCCCCGGTGTGCCCCACGCAGCACTCTGACGAGAAGGCCTTCCAGGTAGCTGGTGACCAGGGCAGCATTCCCAGGATCATCCAGGGTTTGGTCAGCAACCTGGTTCTTCGATGAGTCCTGTCCACCGTGGCCGGTGTAGACAACCACGTCTCCGTAGTCCTCGTCGTCCTTGTAACCACCAGAGAGGACGATCGACTCAGCACCCGTCGTCTTCGTGCCACAAATGCCGGCCTGAAGCGGACGGTGCACCCCCGCCTCATGGGCCAAGCGGCGGGTGCTGAACTCTTGACCGACGTAAGCGCCGGGCGGCTCACCAATCATGGATCCAGCCTCGCATGGCTCGATGACAACCTGAAGGGATTTACGCCGCGCACGGTGGACGGCCATCGCCCTTGATCCAATGCGAGGGTCGTAGTGGCGGGAAGTTCGCTCCGCGGGCGGCAGTCACAGGCCCAGACAGGCCATGGGTCTCGATACGAAGCCTCGCCGACCCTTCAAGTGCGAGCCTCTGCAGGGTTCGCACCGATGACTCCCATTTTAGAGACCATCTCATTTGGCGAGTCTGCGGTGACAAATGAGATGGTCTCTAACTGGGCGTTTCACCCATGAAAGAACCAGTTGGTCGCAGTTTCTAGACCGCTTGGCCAGCTCTCCTGCGGCAACTCCTGAGGCCCTTTGTGGCAGGAGTGCCGCCTGCGTACGAATGTCCGTCGGAACTGTGCCGATCGTCCTGTCTCATCCCAAGGAGCCGGGCTGGAGCACGATTGTCCCTTGAGCTCCGCAGTCTCTGGGCGGAGGCGGGATTTCGCAGTATGCCGTCGTCATGACGGATCGTCGACCGTATCCGAGCGACCTGTCCGACGCCCGCTGGGCCCTGGTCGAGCCCACCCTGACCGCCTGGCGCCGGGAGCGCACGGCGCGTGCCCTGGCGTTCGGACGCCCACCCGAGCACGAACTGCGCGACCTCCTCGACGCGATCCTGTACGTCGACCGCACCGGCATCCCCTGGCGCTACCTGCCGCACGACTACCCGCCCTGGGAAACCGTCTATGCCTACTTCGCCCGATGGCAGAAGGAGGGGGTGTTCGAGCAGCTCAACGGTCTGTTACGCCGCCTTGTCCGCACCCGCGAGGGGCGTAATCCCGAGCCGACCGCCTGCATCATCGACTCCCAGAGCGTGAAGACCTCCACGAACGTCCCCGCCGCCACCCAGGGCGCCGATGTCGGGAAGCGGATCGTCGGCAGGAAGCGGAACATCGTGGTCGACACGATCGGTCTGCTGCTCGTGGTGCTGGTCACCGCCGCGAGCGTCCAGGACGGCACCGCCGGCCGACAGTTGCTGACCGCCGTCGCAACCGACCACCCGGACATTCGCAAGGCCTGGGCCGACATGGGCTACAAGAACGCCGTCGTCGAACACGCAGCCACCCTGGGCATCGACCTCGAGATCGTCCGCCGCGAGCCTGCCACCAGCGGATTCGTCGTCCAACCCCGCCGATGGGTCGTCGAGCGCACCTTCGGCTGGCTCATGAACCACCGACGCCTGACCCGCGACTACGAGGCTCTCCCCGCCCGCTCAGAAGCCATGGTCCACGTTGCGATGATCGGCCTCATGACCCGCCGCCTCACCGGCGAGACCACCCCCACCTGGCGCGGAACCTAACGTCCGAAGCCAGGGACGAAACGCCCGGTAAGGGGGCAACGGACATCCGGGCCGTCACCGAAAGTGAGGGGCGATCGGATGGCGCCTGGAGAGGCCAGATAGATGGCCTACCCGCCACCTCCTGCGCACATTTCCAGTCGCCACTGAGCGTCGTCGAGGTCCGGCGTAGCGAGTCAGTGAAAGTTGCGCGAACCCCCTACTCCTCGGGGTGGCCATCGATAGGTAGCCGCCGTCTCGGCGTACGGTTTCAGGGTCGGCTGAAGCTCGCGGCGCAACCGCTGCAGCGTCGAGCCCTGCGCCACAGCGAGGTTGCGCCGGAGCCCCGACGCACACGGAGGGCACGCCCTCCGTCACCACCGACCGGCTCCACACCTGCAGGCAGTACGACCTGAACCCGTCCGGCCGGGTCGCCAGCGCATGTGCCGAGACCTGGAACATCCTGGGCTGAACCAGTCCGCGCACGCGGCCCGCACTACCCCTACTCCCCGTAGCTATCCGTAAACTCAGTCAAACAACACATTGGCGGACGACCTGGGGCACGATAGCGTAGGCGCCGCACCGATCAGCCGATACGATGCAACGATCGCCCTCCGGAGCCCTAGATGCCCAAGCCCGCCAAACCGACTGTCATCTCGGTAACCCTGGCTGAAATCGCCCGGATTTCCGGTGTCGGGCGGGCCGCAGTGAGCAACTGGCGACGGAGGCACGAGGACTTCCCGACGCCTGTCGGGGGAAGCGACGCAAGCCCACAGTTCGACCTATTCGAGGTCGAGGAGTGGCTCCGCAAAGAGAAGAAGATCAAGCCGACCGCCGGGCAGCTCGAGAGGCTGTGGCCCCAGGTGGAAGCCCTGGGCGACCGGCGCGCCATGGGTTCGGTCGTTGCCGCAGTCGGAGCGCGTCTGAGCCCCAACGCTTCCGAGAGTCCGTTTCCTGTTCCCTTGCAGTTGACTGACGACCAGCAAGGTTTGGTCGAACGCGCAGTGGAGCTGGCAGAGCAGCAAGGAGCGTCGGAGACCTTCGATTTCCTGCTCCAGCGTTGGCTCGGAACGCATGTCCGGCAGATCATCACTACACCGGAGCCACTGGCAGAGTTGCTGGTCGACATCGCTCAGTGGGGCAGCAGCGGTCCGGTGCGCACCGTTCTCGATCCGGCCTGCGGCACAGGCACGCTGCTGCTGGCAGCAGCACGCCGCTGGAAGGGGTCGGAGCAGCTGCGATTGCTGGGCCAGGACATTGATCCCGTACTCTGCTCGGTCACGACCGCACGCCTCCTCATGGCCCAAACCGGCTCCGATGCAGCAGGTTCGGTGGACATCAAGATCGCCGACACTCTGCGGGCCGATGCGCACGCCGGTAGGCGCGCCGACGTCGTGTTGTGCAATCCCCCGACTAATGAACGGGAATGGGGGCACTCAGAGTTGGCCACCGATCCACGGTGGGTCTTCGGCCAGCCCTCCCGAACCGAACCCGAACTGGCCTGGGTTCAGCACATCGCCTCCAGCTTGGCTCCAGGTGGCACTGCAGTACTGGTACTTCCGCCGGCGGTGGCCGCACGCCGGGCGGGGCGGAGGATCCGGGCGGCTCTCCTGCGTGCGGGCGTCCTCAGGGCTGTGATCGCGCTGCCTCCAGGAGCCGCGCCGCCCCATGGTGTCGGCCTGCAGCTTTGGGTACTCTGTCCGCCCTCCGGGCAGCCGTCCGAGTCAGCGCTCTTGCTGGTCGACGCGGCGATGCCATTGGATTTGGCGGCGCCCGGCCGCGTGGCGATTGACTGGCCCGAGCTGCGTGCCCGGATCATGGCGGCGATGCGAGGTGGCCCAGGGCCCGGCCATGTATCGGTGCCGGTCATTGAACTGCTGGACGAACTGGTCGACCTCACACCTGCCCGACACGTACCGGGTGCCGACGCGGTCGCAGTCGTCAATATGCGGCAAGCGTGGACCCGATTCGATGTCCGCCTCGATGAACTGCGCGATCTGGGCAACGCCCTGTCAAAGCTCGCTCCTGCACGGAACGACGTTCTGCCGTCTCACACGACGGTCGGAGAGCTCGAACTTGCCGGTGCTCTTGAGCTGCGCCAAGGCCAGGCGCTACCCGAGGACCGTCTGCAGCGCGGTGACAGGCCGTCGGACTCGCTGCGTGCGCTGACTCTCCCGGACCTCGTAACCACAGACGGCCCCGGGCACTGGCTCGCGCCTGCGGACGCGGAACAGAGCGAGCGGGAGGGCAACCTCACGGTGACGGCCTCGCAGGACATCATCGTGGTGGGCGCATTCCGTGCGTTCGACGCCTGGGTGGACACCGAAGCTCCGACTGTTCTTGGGCCTCAGCTTCACATGATTCGCACGGACCCATCCGTGCTCGATCCGTGGTTTCTTGCCGGCTGTCTGCGGTCGCCAGCGAACGCACGGCAGGCTGGGACACACGCCGCAACCTCCTCACGGGTCGATGTCCGGCGGCTTCAGGTTCCTAGGCTGTCGTTGGACGAGCAGCGGCAGTATGGCGAAAGCTTTCGGAAGCTGGTGTCCTTCGAGCGCACCCTTCGTGAACTCAATGAGCTGGGAGCAGGAATGGGGCGGGCTCTTGGTGATCTGCTCGCGTCGGGCCGACTTCCCCGCGACTGAGCTCAGGAATCGGGCAACAACCGGAGGAACGACCTGACTTGCTCCTGCCGACCGGACTCCTCGAGCTCGAGGGCAACCTCACGACAACGGGCGACGACTCGGCCGGGCGGCTTCACGAGGCCGGACAGCTCGTGAACGACGTCTGCCCAGCCGTCGAAGGCGCCCTGCACATCACGTGCGGGTACCCGGCACTCCGCAGCCCCGACCCGCGCTTCTAGCACCACGGCGCGCAGCTCCGGTGCGGACCGATGCTCAAGGGCATTTCCTACTGCCCGGTAAAGCACACCCGCCCGCTCCCAGTCACCGTCGAGTCGGGCTGCGTCCGCGCTCAGCACCTGCGCTCGCGATACCGAGAGGTCACCGAGTCCCCAGGCATCGCGTGCCTCCCCGAGCACATCGGTCAGGCGACCAGCCGCCGGCCCCGGACCGGCCATTGCCAGCTCCGCCTCGGCAAGTCGGGCCAGCTCGTCGAACTTGCTCCGGGCCAGGCGGGCACGTGGTCGGCGCGCCAGGGTCCCCGCGCGGACATTGGCGCGTGGCCGCATCTGCCCCGCGGGCTCGATGGCACGACCGGGAGACCGGTAGCGAGCTGTCGGATCCGGTACCAGCTCCGGATTAGGGAGCGGCGCACCGAGGGCGGGCAAGTGGGCACGGAGGATCTGAAGGGCCTCGGCGATGTCTGCGGGGCGCGTCACAGGGTCCTTGTTGAGCAGTCGCCAGGTGAGGTCATCGAGTTCAGCGGGGACATTCGGCTTGAAGTCGATCACGCGGGGTGGCAGATCCTCCAGGTGCTGCATGTCCCGGCTGCGGTCGGGCTGATCACTGAACGGCTGACGCCCGGTGAGGAGTTCGAAAAGGACGCAGCCGAAGCTATAGCGGTCCACGGCAGTGGTGACAATCTGCTGACCCCGGATCTGTTCCGGAGCCATGTAGCCGGCGCTCCCAGGCGTAGCACCGAGGACGGTGTATCGGGTGGCGTCCGGGCCGGTGAGATAGGCGATGCCGAAATCGATCAATGAGACGGCGCCCTCGGCGTCGAGTACGACGTTGGCCGGCTTCAGGTCACGGTGGACGATGCCGGCCGCGTGAGCGCAGGAGAGCGCCTCGGCCAGCTGCACGGCGATGGAGATGGCGGCACCCAGCGGTACAGGGCGGTATCGAGCAAGGAAGTCGTCGAGCGGCACGCCGTCGATGTACTCCATCACCAGGTACGGGTCTCCCCGGCGATGGCCGCGATGGAGAAGTTTCGGGATGCCAGGGTGGTCCAGCTCCTCCAAGAGCCGGCCTTCACGCTCGAAGCGCTTGAGCAACTCGGTGCGCCGCTGTGCCGACTCTCGACGACCGGCCCACCCGAGGTGGTACTGGTCCGACTTGAGCATCTTCAACGCGACCAATCGGCCCGTATCGATGTCGACCGCCGTCCAGACGCAGGCCATGCCACCCAGCCGTAGCGGCTCCACGATTCGGAACCGGCCGTGGATGACTTCGCCCGTTTCCATCTCCTCGCCCCCATCCGCCGTGGCACCATGCCGAGTGCACTTTACCCGCCTCCGAATAGGATACGTATCATCGCTTGACTTAGTTCACACAGATGCGCTCTCCTGGAGTGGTGCGCACCGCCTCGCACCCCAAGGGGGTCTCGTGACCATCTGGCAGCCACCGGCCGACACCGTCGGTGATCACCGACTCATCCGCACCTCCTTGCCGATGCTCCGGGAGGACCGGCACGGCTGCGGGACTGGCATCGCGCTGCGTGCCCGGCCACTGGTCGAGCAGACACCGCCCCGTTCGCGGCGCAAGCCCATCGAGGACTTCGCGTTGGCGCCGGTGATGGCCGCACTCGATACCATCGAGCGCCAGGGAACGAGCCTCGATGCGGCGCTGGAGCAGCTGAAGCTGACGCTCAGGTGTCATCCTGCCCATCTCGCCTGGGCCGCCGAGGCCGTCCGCCACTACCTCGATGCCCGGTCCGCCGAGGCGAGGGCCCGATGTGCGGCCGGTCTACCCGACACCTGCCCGGTCCGCCACTCCTGGGTGGCCGTGGAGCAGCTGGCGCGGGCGGACCGCCGAGGAGCCACCCGGTACGAGCGCACCGCCTGGGGCCGCCGGTATGCGTCTGCCGATGGCTCCTGCCGGGAGATCTGGCTCCTGTCTGTGAACTCGGTCAAAGACCATCCGGCACCCGTGATCGCCGAGGCAGCTTCAGTGGCGGCCACCGGCCATCCCGCCGTGGCAAAGTTCCGGGACATCAACCGGCCCGCCGACGGGAACACCACGCTCCCGCAGGAGGTCCGGGTGGTCGCGGTCGGCTGTGGTGACGGCAGCCACAAGGTGGTCGCCGACTGGAGCGCGGAGCAGGCGGTGCTCGAGTTCGCCGAGCACACCAAGCCTGTCCTCACCCAAGCCGTGGAAGCCGATGGCCTCAACCCCGGTTCGGACTGCGTCAATTGCGAGGGCCTGACGGCCTGCTCGGCACCGCTGCGGGCACCGAGACTGCTCGGAATTGGCCGCCCCCGCCGCATCCGCAGGCGGAGGAGCGTGTCGGTCTCGGATCTTCGTACCCACGCCGAATGTCCCGCCAAGTTCCATCTGACCCGGGTGCTCCACCTGAGGTCCGCCGAGCCTGAGAGCCCGGCGATCCGGCGTGGCCGCGCGATCGACACGTGGCTCAACTATCAGCATTCGGTCCGGCGCCCACGGGGATGTCGTGGCCTGACCCTTCCCGTGGCTCTTCCCGGGTTATCGTCCGAGGAGTCCGAATCGGCACTCCGCATGATCGCCCAGCACGCGGCGGTCTGCCCCCTCGACGGCTTGCCCGAACGAGATCGGATCGAAGTCCAGCCACGTCTGGCCGCTTACGACGCGGAACTCGACGTCATCGTGATCGCCGACCCCGACCTGCTGTACTCCGAGTCCGGAGGCTGGGTCCTGCGTGAGACCAAGACCACCTCTCGCCGCCCGTGGGAAGGTCGTCCGCTTTTGGAAACCTACCCTCAACTCTCCCTCGCCGTGCTGCTGATGTCCGCCGGAGTACCGGGCGGCGATCTGCGCCGCTCCCGAATCGAGCTGGAGCTGCTCTATCCGGACGGTTCGGCCTGCGAGGAGATCGAGCCCGCAGACCCGGCCGTGGTCGAGGAGGCGCGTCAGGTCATCGCCACCCTGGCCGGCCCGTGGGCCTCGGACGAGTCCTACACCGCCACACCGGGAGAACACTGCGCCGGATGCGAGGTCCAGCGCTGGTGCTCTGCTGGCCGGCCCTTCGACGCCGGAGCGGCGTCGTGACCGAGGTCGACGCGCTGCCGCCATACTCCGGCGACTGGGCTGCGCACGATGGCATCCCACTCCTGCGCACGCTGGCAACCGCACTGATCGAGATCGATACACTCTCCGGTGCGGATGCGTTCACGCTGCCCTATCCCGCGGAAGCCCAGCGAGCACTCAACCGAACCGTGCTCGCGTGCCTGCTGAAGGGCGCGGCTCCGCCGGCCGGCCTGTCGGAACTGCTGAACTGGTGCCGCCACCGGCCGATCGCGGACTGGCCCCTCGACCTCCCCGACGACGCCGTCGGCGACCACGACTGTCTATTGGATCCCGATTCGGGCCGCCCCACCGAGTTGTGCCACGAGTGGGCTGAACGCGTCGGGGACAGCGCCCAGCGCCAGCGCGACCGGGAGATCATCCACGCAGCACTGCGATTGTGCCGGGAGTACGGCGAGGAGAACGCCTACTCCGCGTTTCGCGGGTTGCTGGTCAACCGCCCCGTCCTGACCACGGCGGAGCTGTTCGAGGTAACCAACGACCTTGCGCTCGATCCCGTCCACGAGCTCATCCGACGCATTTACCTTCCCGTGCCGGCCAGTTATCTCGTGGCGGACGGCTACGCCACCTGTGGCCGCTGCCTCACGCTGCTCAATCCGGTACGGGACGGCTCCTGGTGGTGCGAGCGCGACCGCTGCCGTCGCCAGGGCCCTCCCCCGATCGGACGGCGGCTGGCCGCCGATGAGGTTGGTGAGCTATTCCAATTGGAGCGTCCACTGCGCCAGTTCGTCACGGGACCCGGGCGGGCGGAGGCCGACTTGGAGCGCAGCCTGACCGCAATCGGACTGTACGTTCAGATGTGGCCCGGGTTCGATGCCTACGACCTGCGCATCACCTTTCCAGACGGTTTGGTCTGGGCGGTTGACGTGAAGGACTGGGCGCATCCGGCGTTCCTCGGGCGGTCAGCCCGCCCGGTGACTCAAGACCCCCTGTATCACGAGGCGTTCTGGGTGGTACCGCGGCACCGGTTCGAGGACCGACCCGGCTACCGGAAGACCTACGAGCGCCACCGGCCTCCTGTGGCCCGGGACCTGCCGCTGCTCAGCGACGCCGAGCTGATCATCCGTGCGAACGAGCAGCTGGACCGGGCCGGTCGCCACACCGAGAACGGAGGCCACGATGCGTGACCGCGAGACCTGGCACCGCCCGGTCAGCCGGGAGCTGAACCGGCTGTGGCACGAGGTGCCGGCCGAGCTGTCCGGCGTGAAGCCGGTTCTGCTGTGCCAGGTCGAGCTGGCCCTGCGGGTACTGGAACGGATCGCCCCGGACGAGCATGCTGTCGGCGCCTACACACTGCTCGGTGGTTACCCGTTCGCGCGGGCCGCCGGCCTGGCCGTCACGCCGGACCACGAGCTGATGCTCACAGCGGCCCGCCATCTGCTGTGGACGCTGCGCCGCCGCCGGATGTGGCAGCAGTCGCTGGGGACCTACCTCGCCCTGCCGGAACGGCTGCGCGCCTACCACCTGCCGGATGTGGGCGGCCCGCCCCAACCGCTCCAGCCGACGGTCGCGTCGGGGCGCAACACCGTGTACGACACCGCCCTGGCCGGTCTTCCCGGGTTCGCCCTCAAGCAGCTGCCGCTGGCACCGCCGGGGCGCAGCACCTTCACCGACCGCCGCCGCTCCGCCTCCGTCACCCTGCCGGTAGAGCTCCGGCCCGACCCCGTACCTGGCCACGACGTGGTGGTGGGCCGCCCAGGCGACGGGACCGCGATCTCGCTGACTCGTGCCGAACTGACCGAGACGGCGCGCTGGATGGACGAAACCGAGGCAGCCGAGGGAGTATCCGAGCGCGGGCATTGGGAAGAGCGCCTTGCCGAGCTGCGGCTTGCCCCGAGGGAAGGCAACGGTACGGCGTTCACCGACTCCGACCTGCTGTCCCTGGACGCGATGACCCATCTGGTCGGCATGGTCGGAGCCGGGAAGAGCACGCTGATGACACTCGTGGCGGTCTGGGCGGCGCAGCGCGGGCTGAGGACGACCCTGGTGGTCGGCGATGTCGCCGAGCAGCTGCGGCTGACCAACCTCCTACGCAACCTCGGCCTGTCGGCCACCCCGGTACTCGGTCCGACGACCCGTGAGACCCATGTCCAGCGCCTGCACCGCCGGCTTGCCGCCCGGGGCCTCGAGAACCTGCTCGACCACGACGACCCCCGGTTCGACGACCTGAGCACGGTCTGCGTGGTTGACGCACTGCGCGGGACGGAAGCCGCCGAGCCACTGCGATACGCCGATGCCCCGTGCACCTCGCTCCACCCCGACCAGGGCGCCCGCTCCACAGACGTGGCCGATGCCGACCCGCTCGCCCTACCCGAGCGCTACCGGCCAGGCCGAGCCCCAACCCCCCGGCTGGCCGACCCAGACAGGTCCGCCACCCAGCCGCACGGCTGCCCGATCTGGAGCACCTGCCCGCGCCACCGCGCCGCCCGTGAACTCGTGGACTCGCTGATCTGGATCGCCAACCCGTCGAGCCTCGTCCAGTCGTCCGTTCCTCAGCATCTGAACCACGAACGGCTGCGCCATCTTGAACTGGCCTGTCTGCGCAGTGACATCGTCATCGTGGACGAGGCCGACTCGGTCCAGATGAAGCTCGACGAGATCTTCGCCCCCTCCGCGTCCTTGGTCTCCCCCGGTCCGGAGTCCTGGCTGGACCAGCTGCACACCCACAAGATCGAGGAGCTGTCCCGGCAGGGCCGGCTGCCGCTCACCGACCAGGAGATCGAGCGGTGGTCCGCCGCCCTCGCCGTGGTGACGGCCGCGACCGATCGGCTGTACAAGCTGCTGATCTCCGACAGCGACCTGCGCGAATGGGCGGACACCGAGTACTTCAGCCCATGGACGCTTCAGGAGAAGCTTCTCGGCGGATGGTTCGAGCCGTACCACTTGCCTGCCTCGCCGGACGGCATCGCCGACGAGAACGAGCTCTTCGAGGCATACGAGAACGACGAACCCGAACCCAAATCGGCTGTCCCCGACCGCGACGCACGTCGCAGCGCCCTCACCTCGCAATTCGACGCGTTCCGTGACGACCCCCTCGGCGGCCAGGGACCGTCCGCCACGACCTCCGACGACCTGGTCCGGCTCGCGCAGGACCTGCTCACCACACTGTCGGCCTCGAGTACCCGGGACCGTGTCCTTGCCGTGCTCCAAGAGCTACTGGTGGACACTCCCGCCCCGGTGGAAGACGAGAAGTGGCTCGACCTGAACGCCCGCCGGCTGGAGTTCATGCTGCTGCTCTCCACGCTGCACCAGCGCCTGGACCGGCTGACCTTCCTGTGGCCGCAGGTCGAGGCGGCACTGCACCTCGACTCCACCGGCAACGAGCTGTCGCGTCGGCCACCGCTCGACTACGCGCCGCTCGTCCCAGAAGCTCCGATGGGTAACGTCCTGGGCTTCCAGTACCTGCCGGACGAGCGTGAACGGGACGAGGACGGCCGCCACAGCGGCACGCTGCGGTT
Source organism: Kitasatospora sp. NPDC007106 (assembly GCF_040634455.1). Lineage (NCBI taxonomy): Bacteria > Bacillati > Actinomycetota > Actinomycetes > Kitasatosporales > Streptomycetaceae > Kitasatospora > Kitasatospora sp. NPDC007106. The sequence continues at coordinate 31,268 of NZ_JBEYFP010000010.1, read as the reverse complement.
CTTCCGCTGCGCGGGGGTCGGACGCGAACTTCTACTGTCCCTCCACGACTTGGGCGCCGACCCGGGGGCTGGGCGACCCGGCCCGCACGTGGTGCTGATGTCCGGCACCAGCTGGGCGGGCACCTCCACCCGCGCGCACGTGCTCTCACCGGTCAAGGCCGTTCTCAAGCCATCGGAGCGTTCCCTGGCAGCGGTGCGCCGCACGGTCTTCCGTACCCGGTTCCTCTACGACGACGAGGGCCGCCCGATCAGCCTCTCTGGCACCGACCTGAAAACGCGCCCGTCCGTGGCTCGCACGATGGCCCACAAACTTGGGAGCCCAGGCCGCGGCGGCTCGCCCAGTCCGCTGGAACAGGAGCTCGCCTTCGTCGAGGACGACGAGCGGCGGCGGGCGATCCTGCTGGTCGGCAGCTACAAGGAGGCGAACAGCGTCGCCGACGTGCTGCACGGCATTGAGCGCTGGCACGGACGGGTCCGGGTGCTCGCCGCCGACGACGCCGATCTGGAACAGGCCATCGGTGGTGCTGCGCCGGCGGTACGGCGCGAGCACGCCACCGCCCTGCGCCGCGGCGACCTCGCGACCTTCGCCGAGGACCCGGGCGCCGAGGTCCTGGTGACCCCGCTGATGGCCGTCGAGCGCGGCCACAACATCCTCAACACCCAGCGCAACGCCGCCTTCGGCACCGCACTGTTTCTCGCCCGCCCGCACCCGCGCCCGGACGACCTCACGCTCGCCGTCTTCGCAATCAACGACTGGGCAACCCGCTTCGTACGCGACGAACCGGGGCTCGGCCAGGGCACGTTCGGCGCGCTCGTCGAGCAGGCAGACAGCCTTGACGCGGCCGGACTCGCCTTCCGGCACGTGGCCCGCCACGAGTGGCGCCGGCTGTTGGCCCGCAGGTACGTCTACTCACGCCTGTCGGAGCACGAGAAGCGTGCTTTCGCTTGGGACCAGTTGGTCACCATCTGGCAGGTCATCGGACGCCTCGTGCGCGGCGGTGTCCCAGCCCAGGTGGTCTTCGTCGACGCCCGTTTCGCGCCGGGGCTCGCGCGGGCGCTGGCACCCGGCGTCCAGGCCGGCCCCATACCCCAGGACGACGGCCTTCTCAGCCGGCTGCGGTCCGTTCTCGCCCCGTACTTCGACGACACCGCGGATCCCAGCCGCTTCCCCGACCTTGCCGACCCCGCGTTGGCCCGCATGCTGTACGAGCCGCTGTACGAAGCCCTCTGCGGCCTCACCCATCACACGTGACGACCCATTAGGCGCCAGGAGACATCATGGCCGTGAAGTACCGCACCATCCGCACCGCCGCCTGGACACCGATCAGCGCCGAGGCCTCCCTGACCGCCCGCTACCGAGCCCTGTCCTTCCCCGAACAATGGCGCGACGCCTTGCTCGCGCTCTGCAATGCCGGCCGACCCGCAAGCTCCAAGCCACTCCGCACCGTCCCGACCTTCAGGATGGATCAGGCACTCCAGGCACTCACTCCAGACCTGATCGTCCGCCCCCGCTCCACCAGAAACAGCGACGATACGTCAGAGTTCTGGCTTTACAAGCCCGAGGAGCTCCCTGACCCGCTACCCGGCCCAGCATTTCGCGGCCTGCTGTCCACCTGGCTGCGAGACCTGCGGCCCGAACCCGAACACCGGGCGCAGCTACGAGAGGTGCAGGCACTGCTGACGGACGACCCACCGCAGTGGCAACCGGTTGAGGCCGAGATGCTGCAGTGCCCCAAGGCGTCGGGCGGCACCGCCGCCCCGGAGCCGCGCCAGTTCCAACTGACCACCGACTATCTGGCCCGGCGTATCCTCGCGCTCGAGCCTTACGACTTCGGTGCCGGGAAGCTACGCTTCCGCGCCGTGCCACGCGGCCCGCGTGACCAGGGCGCCGAGCTGGTCTCGCAGCCGCTCCCGTGGGAGGCCAAGGGACGAACCTGGTGGTACTCGGTGGTCCTCAACATCACCTTGCACACCGTCCCCTTCCATCCGCTGCCCCGAGTGCACCTGAACACCCACATCCGACGCTGGGCGACCCGCACCAGCTCCACCACCGGCTGGCTGCGGCTACCGTACGGCCGCCGGACCTCCGTTCTGCTGCGCCCACGCACGCCCTGGTTGCCCGGAGCGCCGGCCAGCGACCGCTTCGCGGTGGCCCGTCTGGAGTGGAGCCGCGCCACCAAGGGCATCGACTGGGTTGGAGGGGGACCGGCCGGCATGCTGCGCTCCCTCTCGCTCGCCGAACCGTTCCCCGACGCCGGCAGCATCCTGGCCGCGCCCGAGGAGTGGCTAACCGACAGCATGCGTGCCGCCGTCGTCCACAGCACCGCGATGGGTGCCCACGAGGTCGGCGCCGGTCTGATGTCAGACCAGCGGTCGAAGATCACCGAGTGGGCCGAGGAGGCGTTGCCGGAAGTGCTGCGTCCCGTTCCCCCGCTGGAGTTCACCACGCGGGCGGCCCGCCACACACCGGCCAACTCGCGACCCAAGCCAAAGGACGCCCTGAGCAAGGCCGCCGAGGAGGTCCGGGCGGCCGCTGCCCGCCGGGCCGGCGCGGCCTTCGCGCTTCGCCACCTTGGTGGGGAAGGAGCCGATTCCGAGACGCCCCCGGTCCTCGAGGCGCGGCTGCTGTGGCAGACCTCCCGGATGCGAGACACCGCCATCGCGACCCTGGTCACCCACCTCGACCTTAAGGGCGACGGAGGCGCACCGAGTGCCGACGCCTACGAGGCAGCCCGGCCCGGCGAACCGGTGGTGCTGGAGTGGGAGTCGCCCGAGGTGACGGTCCGTCTGCGCTGCCTCAAGCTGACCGACTCACTCGCCAGTGACCTCCCGCTGCCCGCTGACGCCCGCCCCACCCGGGACACGCTCACCGCCGCGCTGGCCGCCCGGCGCGTGCAGGTCGCCGCCTTCCTCACCGCCGACCGGACCGACCCGCTACCCACGCTCGCGCTGGTGGAGATCGACCGCAGGAAGGACTTCACCACTCCCGACCACGACCCCAAGTTCGCAATCCGCCTCGGCTGCGCGGATGCTGGCGTGCTCACTCAGTTCATGGCCGTTCCCAAGCACGTAGCCGGCTACAACAGCGAGAAGAATGCCGACTTCCGCGCCCTCAAGGCCTGGGACGACGGTCTGCGGCAGCTAGGCGTACGGGTCCACCCTGAGCACAGCCTCGGCGAGCAACTGCCCGACGGCCTGCGGTACGCGGCAGTGTGGATGGTGCGCAAGAACGCGCGCAGCCGCACCCGCTGGGCCGGCTACGAGCCGGTCGCCATCCGGGTCACCCCCGAGCAGCCCGGCACGGGACTGGCGCGGGTGGAAGGCTGGGACCGCAAGGCGGACGACGGGGCCGGCGCCTGGATCCCCTACCCGGCATTCCTGCTGCGGCTGACCCAGCTCTGTGAGATCCCTTCTGCCGCCCCCGGACAGCGCAGCGCAGACGAGGCCGAAGCCGCGGAGCCGGCCGGCCGCCCGTCGTGGTGGCAGGACATGAACGAACAGCGCCGCCGCACCGAGGAGTGGCTCCAGAAGGTCATCCGGTCCCTGCGCGGCACGCCGACCCTGCTGCTCGCCCATGCGCAGAACTGCCGCTCGCACTGGACCTGGCTGCAGGACGGCCGGGTCGAGCCCGACCGGATCCGTACCGGCCACGCGCAGCCCCGTAGCCTCGACTCGGACCTGCGGCTGGTACGGGTCCGCACCGGCCAGGGCCGGGAGACTCCGCAGTGGTGGGGCGTGCACCCGGACGACGGTGTCAACGGCCTGCCGGCCCACCTGTGGACCAACCCGACCGCCGAGCCCGGCACCGCCCGCGTCTTCTGGAGCACCACACCCAAAGCGTTCCAGTTCGCGGCCTCGGCGGTGGAGGCCGACAAGCTCGCCCCGCGTCCGCTGCGCTCCGGCAAACGCAAGGGCGAGCTGACCATCGACACCGACAAGCCGGCCTGGAATCCCGGCCTCGTCGAACTCTCTGTGCTCGGCTGTCACCCGGCGGACGGCGACGATGCGGAAGCCCTCGCCCTCGCCGTCCACCAGCTGCGTCAGGCCCCCGATTTTCCGGATGCCCTCAGCCTTCCGCTGCCCCTCCATCTCGCCGGACTGGCTCAGGAGTACGTCCTGCCCACCGTCTCTGAGGACAACCAGGAACCGTTGGTGGACCCTGCGGCGGACGCCGACCCCGATACGGCCGAGGCGGTCGGCCTGGCCGGTGAGCCCGAACCGGAACCGGGGCAGCTGTCCCTCTTCCCCGACACCGTCTTCTCCCGTTAGCCGCGCAGCCCTGCTCAATGCAGGCGAACCCCGGTCCGACGAAGCACGTCGGGCCGGGGCACTCGGCCGGTGGCCCACAGCACCGGGCTCACCCCCTGGACAGCGGCTGCAGGACTCCCTCACGCATGAGCGCACGAATGTGCTCGGCTGCTCTCTCCGGTGCCGGCCCGCCCCGGACAACCGTGCCGGCCTCGAGGTTGCGGCGTGCCCCCGACTCGGTCAGGTTGGCGCTGCCGACCAGGAGCACTCGCCTGTCGGCAACGGCCAGTTTTGCGTGCTGGAGCGTCGGCCGACGGGCCCGGCTGTCCACGGGCCAGTGCCACAGACGCAACCCGGCCACATCCGCGAAGGCCGCTGAGGGTTCCGGTCCGGAGAGCAGGTGCCCGGCGCCCTCGTTGGTTTCCACGACCACGTTCACGTCGACCCCACGCGCGACCGCCTCCGCCAGAGCGGTCCGCAGCGGCCGGTACGGGCGGGCCGAGTACGTCATGGCGAGCAGCTCGGAGCGTGCCTCCCGGACGACCTCGGTCAGGACCTGGGCCGTCGACCGCACGGGCACGGTGGCACTGGTGGGACCGCTCCAGACCACGTTCACCTGGACATCACCCTGACCCCGCCGCCATGCCGCGGCGAAGCCTTGCAGGTAGGCCGCCGCTTCTCCGGGCAGAACGGCGTCCCGGACCATCCAGTCGTAGAGGTCCACGACGGTCTGCGCCGTTTCGGGGGAGGGAAACTCGGCGGCCACGTACTCTCTGCTCCGCCCGTCCGCCAGGAGCTCCGCCAGGTCCTCCGAACGGCCCGGCCCCAGGGCCTCGACCACCGAGGCAGCGGCAGCCTTGAAGCCCCGCGCTGTCACGGAAGCAGCCCGCCCGGGGTCAGGACCTGACCCGGGTCGTCTCCGAGCGCCACGAGGAAGCGCCGGTCGAGGAACCGGTTGCCCCGCTCACAGGTCGTCTCGGAGACGAACAGGCACACGTGGCAGGCGGCTCCGTGCAGATAGTCCGCAGGCGCCTTCGGCAGGCGCTCGGCGCAGAGCGGGTCCGAGGAGCAGTGTGCAGCGTCCCGCAGTGTCCTCCGCACGATGCGCTCGAAGTGGGGCTCCTCCGCCAACGACACCAGCCCTCCGAGGGTGCCCTCGGAGTCCGGGACCGCCGTGTAGATGAGGATGCCGGTCCTGGGATCGGCATCGTCCCCCGCGTAGATGCGTTCGGAGAGGCTTGCCGAGTTGTAGCCGCACTCCAGGGCGATGGTCCGGATGAGGAGGTGCGAGAGGGTGTGGAGGGCGATGTAGCGCTCGCCCGGCCAGCCGCGCATGGGGTCGAAGTGACCGGTCAGCCGGTCCGACTTGCGATTCGTGCGGAACCGTCCGAACGCCTCGCGGTGTGCCGCCATCTGCGACGACTTCTCCATCCGCGTCACCCAGTCCGCGACCAGGTCCTCCCGAAGGCGCAGGAAGATGCCCTCGCCGCGCACCTCGCTCGCCGGCACCCACCCCTGGGCGGTCCGGGAGAGGCGCACCGGGGTACCGATTTCGGGGGACTCCGGGTCCGGTGCGTCCAGGCGGGTGAACCCGATGAGGGCCCTGGCCTCCCGCAGCCGTTCGACCTGTCGGATGTCGGAGAACAGCGGCTTGAGGGCGTCCGGCACGGTGACGGGCGCGAGTGCGAAGTCGTCCGTGGCCTCGGGTGGACGCACGGCGGAGAGCACCGTCCACTCGGGGCTCAGAAGGTCCGCGGGCGCCACCGCCGTACCGGTCACCTCGCCGTTCTCGGCAGCCGCCCGGGCATTGACCGCGGCGATCAGCGCGTCCGGGTCGTAGTCCTTCAGGTAGCCGAACTGAGGGATCGTCACCAGGAAGTCGTACTTGTCCCGCGAGGTGATCCCCTGGAGCTCGGCCCACCGCTCCTCGACGAGGTCCGGGACGGCGTCGTTCTCACCCGGGGGGAGGGCCAGCGTGCTGAGCGTCATGGGGAACCACTGGTTCGATGCGCCCGCCACCATCAGGATCGCATCCTGGTCGCAGCCCCCGCTCTCGAAGCTCCCGAGGTGGGCGTGCCGGCCGCGGCAGGCCGGCAGGTTCCTGCGCCCACGCTCACCCATGGCGTCGCGGATGTTCCGCTTGGCACCGCAGCCCACGCACTCGAGGGTGACGTTGGCGGCCTGGTTCCCGCCATGGTCCTTCATCCGGAGGCGGGGCCTGGGTGCCTTGGGGCAGGAGCCGCCACCGTGGACGAACGGGATGTACGGGAACTCGTCCAGGTGCCCGGCAGTGCACACCAGCGTGAAGCGGGCGGCCACCGCCAACGGCTTGCCGGGCTTGCAGTCGTGGACGAACTTGGCCTCGTGGGGCGTGCGCGGGTTGTTGTTGACGAAGGCGAACGCGCCAGAGTCAACGGCCGCGAGCTCGTTGCAGGCGCTGCAGCGCAGCCACTGGGGGAACGGGGTGACGGGCACCCCGACCGCCTGGGCGGCCCAGTCCTTGGGCGAGCTGTCGGCCCCCTCGGCCCAGGGCGCCGCGCGGAGCTCGGTGATCTGGGAGCGGCCGTAGAGCTGGAGTGAGCGGTTGACCGCTGTACGCAGTCTCGGCTCGTCGATGACGTAGTCGGTCAGGCCGGTGTGGTTCCACGATTCGAGACCCTTGACCAAGACCGAGAAGTTGGGCAGGTCGATGAGCGCGCCCACGCCCGCGGTGAACATCAGGTGGCTGGGGCGGGCCGCACCGACCCTGCGGAAGTGGCTGCCGCTCATCGCTGTCCCTTTCCGGCCGCCGGAGCGGCAGTGTCTCCGTACTCGTCGGCGTCGACGACCGAGTCGACGCCCTCCTCCTGGTGGCTCGAGCCGAAGTTCCACTCGGGGCCGCCGTTCGAAGGCTGGTCCATGAACGATCCGCCGCCGGGCAGCAGGAGGTTGATCTCGTTCTCGGTCTCACGCATCGACATCGGCACGGTCAGCACGTCCCACCGGGCTCCGTCGGCCTTCCGCAACAGCGGTGAGACCAGCGTGTCCTTCTTCTTCTCCTTGCGGTAACCGAGTACCGCCGCGCCGTCGCGGCGCGCCGCCCAGGCGTCCTTGAGCGCCGTGATCCGTTCGGCGAGGTACTGGCGGGCCCTGGGGCCTCCCACCGTCTCCGCTCGTTCCAGCAGGCGCCGTTCGACCTCGCCCGCGACAGGGCCGTCCAGGTCGACGGTTTGGGCGTCGGTGTTGCGGGAGTGGTCGTAGGTGGCCTGGCGAAGTGCCGCAATGTAGGTCGGCGCGGTGCCGCGGTCGAGTGCACGGCGGGTGAACGGGGTCACCGACAGTGCCTCGACCTGGCGGTAGAAGGTCGCGTGGTAGTGCTCGAAATCCTCAAAGTGTGCGAGATCCCGCGGCCGCGACCAGTTGTAGAGGGTTACGACGAGCCCGGGGCGGGCCGCGTCGCGACCGACCCGCGAGGAGGCCTGGATGTACTCGGCGGTGTTCTTCGGCTGACCCACGACCAGCATCAGTCCGAAGCGGGACACGTCCACGCCGACCTGGAGCATGGAGGTCGCCAGCACGACGTCCACGGCCTGCTTCACCGTCGGTGTCAGCCGGACCCGGGGATCGCGTTTGTCCTTGCGGGCAGCGGCGTACTCGGCGAAGAGCGCCCGGCGCCGCAGCGAGGTGTCCCGCTCGGGGTCGAAGGCTGTCTCCAGGCGCTTGAGGGTTGCACTGATGTCCGACGAGGAGATCCGCGAGGTGAGCTCTTGGATGGTCAGCATGCCGGACTTGCTGACGATGCGGTCGGCGATCGTCTCGTGCCCCTTGCGGCTGCCGTTGGTGCGCACCCGGGTCGTGATGTCGTCGTCCAGGTAGCGGCGCATACCGGCGAGTTCGCGGGTCGCGTTGAAGTATCCGACCAGCGTCATATACGGGTCCGCCGGAGCACCATAGTCGTCGAAGAGCTGCTGCGCGCCGAGCAGCAGGATCTCGGCGACCCTGATCTCGGCAGCCTTGAGCCTGGTGCCGTGAGCGCAGACACCGAGGTAGCGGCGGCCCGGGTCCTTCCGGCTGAGCTCCACCTGCCGGGAGAAGAAGGTGTCACCGACGTCCAGCACCTGCGGCGGGAAGACCGCGATCTTGCGGCCGAAGACGCCCCGCACCTGGTCCGCGGCACGCTTGGTGGTCGCGGTGGAGGCCACGATCTTCGGGCCGACCTCGCGGCGCCGGCCGAGTTCGTCCAGCACGGTCCAGGTGCACAGCTGGTCGACGGCGGCTTCGAAGAGCCCGACGGTGGTGCCGAGCGCGCCCGAGATCAGGTGCAACTCGTCCTGGATGATCAGATCCGGCGGACGCAACCGGGTGACCGGCTGAGAGGTGACCTTCTCCAGGCTTCCCTTGGCGATGTGTCGGCTGCCACAGCCGACTTCGGCGTCGAGGTCGTCATGCCGGTAGCCGTGCCGGGAGCACCACTCGGTGACCCGTCCGAAGAGCAGCCCGGCGTATCCGTTCCACGGCAGCTGGGCGAGCTTGTCCACGGTCGCGATCAGCATGGCGGGCGCGAGCCGGTAGATCTCCTCGTCCACCGTGAGCACCGGGATGCCCTCCTTGGGCGCCCCCTTGCGGGAGAACGGGCACCGGTCCTCGCCCTCTCCGCGCGGGCAGAACAGCAGAACGCGACGGCGTCCCTCGTCGTAGTCCATGTTCTGGTGCGCCGTCAGGCCCGATCCGCACCAGGGGCAGCTGAGCACCTGGATCACGCGGGCGTGCTTGTCGCTGGCGGACTCCTTGGCGCCGGCGATCTGCTCCTGCGCCTCGGAGAACCAGTTGGGCGAGACCGACGTGCCCACCCACAGGCCGATACGGAAGGGGGTGATGCCCCATCGGTGATCGCCGGCCTCGTAGGCCTCACGGCGCAGGACCTCGGCGGCACACACCAGGGCGGCCGCGCGCTGGAACTGCTGGGCGGTCAGCAGGCGCAGGGTGTAGCGCATCAGCACACCGACACCGGCCTCGCCGCTGCGGGCGTCCGCTCCGCTGCCGATGACGCCCTGGAGCCGCCGCAGCGCGAAGGTGTACGCGGCCAGGCCCAGATAGGCCTCGGTCTTGCCGCCACCGGTCGGGAAGAACAGCAGGTCGACGAGGGCCTCACGCCCGGTGCCGCGGTGCGGGTGGCCGGGGTGGGTGAGCGAGGCGAGGTTGAGCAGCACGAAGGCGAGCTGGAAGGGGCGCCAGCTGGCACCGGTCTTGCCTTTCGCATGCACCTCGTCGCGGGCCGTCCGGTACGAGTTCGGATCGTCCTCGCGCCCGGCCCGGGCGGCTCCGATCGCGGTGTTGCGCCGCTGGAGTGCCATGGCGCGGTTGGCGAACCGGAACGCCTCCAGGGCGTGGTCGTCGGTGGCCAGGCAGTCGATGCCGAACGCGATGCGGTGGCAGACGTCCTCGGCCTGGTCCACGGCAGCCTCGGCTGCCACGCGGAGGTCGTCGGGCAGGGACTGCGCGCGTGCGCGCTGCTCCTGGAGCCAGGTGTTGTAGCCGTCCGCCAGCGGTGCGAGGGCGGCGACCAGCGCCGTGCGCCGGGTGGGCACCGAGAGCTCGGCGAGCTCGTCCATGCCGAGCTCGAGGCCGGTGAGGAGGCCCTGCTCCTCGACCGTGGGCGCGGTGGTGGCCCGCACGTCGTAGGTGGGTAGCCAGGTGGTGGTCAGACGGTGCGCGCGGCGCTCGCCCGCACGCACGCGGGCGTGGACGGCGACGTTGCGGCCGACCGCGTGGCGGAGGCTGTCGCGGTACAGCAACCTGAGCCGCCGCTGTTCCGCGTCCTCGGGGCCGTTGCCCCCGGCACCCGGCGCCAGCGGGTCGTCGATGGGAAGGAAGACGGCGGCGCCGCCGTCCGGAAAGGCGGTCACGTCCAGCTCGGTCTGGAACAGCCAGTTGGCGTCACGGTGCTCACTGGAGTCATTGAGCTGGTTGACGAGGGCGATCTCGACGACGCGCAGGTCATCGCCGGCCTGTCCGCCGGCACGCCGCCGGACCTTGACGTCCAGGCGGATGCACTCGCCGTCGGTTGTGTCGCCCTCGAGCGCGACACGTCGGTCGCCCTCGGCCACGACGTCGATGTCCTCGCGCTTGCGGACGGGTTCGTGGGCCCAGACCCGCAGTGTGCGCCCGTCGTCGGTCAGAGTGTCGCTCAGCGAGTAGCGACCCCACGACGCCGTCACGGTGAGCGTGCCGATAGACGCCGGGACGACGAACGACAGGCCCATCGAGGATGCCCAGATCCGGCCCGCGGCCTGCGGTGTGAGCAGCTCCGGGGGATCGCTATCGGTCCGGTCCCCCGCCGCGCCGGGCTCGACGTCTGCGAGCTGCGCAGCCGTCCTGGCGATCTCCTTGGCGGTGCCGCCGCTCGGCAGCGGGCCGAGCATGCCGACCAGGTAGCGGTCGCGAGGTCCCGCCGACCGGTACGGCAGCTCCTCGGTGTCCCCGTCCCACGGGCCGAGCAGGTCCCGGCTGATGTACCGGCCGAGGGCGTCCCGGGCGTCGTACGAGTCACCGGGGAGAAAGGTCTGCGGCACTTCGTCGAGCGGGTGCGGGACGGGTGCCACTGAGGGCTGGGCAGCCATGGGATGAGGCCCTTTCCGACGGGTACCTGGTGCAACGAGCCACCGTACGTGGGTGCTCGACAAGGGCACAGGGGGAACTATGCTTGATTATTGACTGAGTTCACAACCAGTTTGAGGATCGGGAGCCGCACAACATCATGATGTCAGCTGCTCCGCCTGCCGGTCCTCTTCGACGGACGGCCCGCCGATGTCCGCCCGTTGCCCGTCGAGACGGCCCTGACGGAAACCGCTGCCCCGGAAGGTGACCTTGCCGGCCTTCCGGAGGTTGGGGTAGGCCGCCGCCCGCTTCGCCTCGACTGCATGGTCCCGGTCCGCCAGCACCAGAGCCACACCCGGGCCGTTGCCGCCGTTCACCGCCTCCTCCTGGCGCTCACGCTCGACCGTGCGCTGTGCGGCCTTCTCCGCCTGCACGATCCGCTCACAGACCTCACGAATGAAGCCGTACATCCACGAGCGCTTGTACGCCCTGATGTCCTCACCGTCCGGCCGGTGCTCTCGGCCGGCCCGTTCGACGCCGCTCAGCATCTGCAGCCGGAGGCTGGCGTAGAGAACGTCCACACGGGCGAGGTCCGAGGCGAAGCCGAAGAGGTGCGTGCTCCGCCGCACGGCACCTCCGGCGTCCCGGCGGTCGAGGATGACCGAACGGCACCGCAGTGCGGAGGCGATGTGCCCGAGCAGGAACCTGGACTGCTTGGCCCAGGGGTTGGCGACCTCCACGAGACGTTCCGCGATGCGGTCGGTCTCCGGCCGCTCTGCGTGCAGCATCGCCTGCTCGATGCCGTACTTGGCCATCAGGTCGGTGGCCTTCTTCAGGAAGGTCCGGGCTTCCTCGTCGGTGGCCGCCGGGTCCTCCGCCTGCCGGAGCAGTGCGCGCACCTTCGCCAGCAGCGCCGGGGGCAGCGAGTCGTGCGCGGCGGATCCGCCCGTGGCCGGCGCGTCCTCCGGTTCGCCGCCGCCCGACGGCGGCTCACCACCCGCACCACCCTGATCGGCCTCCTCGGCACCGTTCTCCTCGGCCAGCACCTCAGGGAGGGCTTCCGGGAAGGGCACGAGTGCGCGCAGGGCCTGCAGGGCCTGCTCGGCCCACCATTCGCGGTCCGCCGCCGCGAGCTCGGCCCGCACCGAGCGCAGGAGCTTGAACGAGCCGGCCGCATCGGGCACCAGGAAGTCCAGCCGGGCGTGCCCCAGCCGGGTCAGCACCAGCAGCTCGCACATGTCACGTACGCTGCCCCGGTCGTAGTACAGGCGGATGCCCGGTTCGGGGTACCAGTCCTCCGAGGAAGCGGCGTGGCCGAAGAGCGAGTCGCGCCCCCAGTCGGGCGCGGCCGGCGCCAGGTGCACCACGGGTGGCACGGCCGCACCCGAGAACGCGATCGCTGCCGCCCGCTCCTGAGGTGTCGTCACGATGTGGCACCACACCGGGAGCGATCCGTCGGCTCCGTGCCAGGAATGTTCACCCCGCCCGAACCGCTCCGGCGCCTGCAGAGCCGGCAGCGACATCGGCTCGCCGCCGTCGGCCGCCGCCTCGAACACTTCCTCGGTCCGGCCCGGCTCCGTGCCGGACTCCTGGAGGAACTCCGCCAGGTAGGCGTCTTCCTCCGGTAGACCGTCGACCCGTACGGCACGCAGCATCGCCTGCTCCGGCGCACTGAGCGCTTCGACGACTGGGGCGAGCACGTGCTGCCGGTACGTTCCGACCGCGGTGGCGATGTGCTCGAGGAAGCCCTTCGTGGCCGGAGCGGCCGTACGGCTCTGGAGATCGCACCAACGCTGGAGCTCTGCGGCGCGCACGTGCTCCTCCTCTACGAGGAGGAGGTGCCCCGTTCCGTCGAGCCCGTCCGTCGCGAGCGCCATGCGGTCGCGCACCCGCGTCGCAACGTGCGACCGGGTCGACACCGCATCGACCAGCAGACGGGCAGGCTCGTCACCGGCCGCCGCGAAGTACGCGGACAAAGTACGAAGACCTCGTCGGCGCGCAACACGCTCGGCCACATCCCCCTCGACCACGACCGGCCTGGACGCCCCCCACCGCAGCGAGAGTTCCGACTCCGCACGCGCCGAACCGACCTCCACCGTCCGCCGGCGGAGCCATTCGGACATGAGCAGGGACTCCCAAGTAGCCGCCTCCCACGACCACAGCCGGGAGAGGTCATTGCTCCGCAGACCGGACAGCACTTCGGTCACGGCCTCGACGGGCAACCCCCGCCCGCCGACGCCTGGACCGAGCACCCTCTCGAGACCTGCCACGACGTCCGCCGTCGGACGCACCTGCGCGTCGGCCGCGGCAACACGCGCCACCAGCAGCGCACGCACCAGGCCCTGATCACCCAGATCACGCGGTGCCGCAGCGTAGAGCCGGGGGCTGAACCACTCGCAGGCCGAACTGAGTTCGGCGGCGACCTCACCGACCCAGGCCCGCCGCCGGTGCACGAACAGCTCCGCGAGCCCCTTGGAACCGCGGTCGTCTTCCTTCACGTCGCCCCCTCCCGCTGCCGGTGGCCGACACCGACCGGCAACGCACCTTCGACTGCTGTCCGCGCCCTCACTGCGCGCCCGGAACAGCGGGCGCAACGACGCACGGAAGCACACCGCCGCGAGATGTGCACTCAGTTCACAATATCGCAACGGGAGTGGACATTCACTGCAATCGGTTCGCACCACACCGTACTCTCTGGTCCGTCAAAGACGGTCGCCGCAGAGCGAATTGCACCGAAGGGACGTCATGCGCGCTCAGGAGATCACCTTCTTCAAGCTCGTCCAGGGCGAGAAGCAGTTCCAGGTGCCGCTCTACCAGCGCACGTACAGTTGGGGCCGGGTGAACCTCCAGCGCCTCTGGGACGACGTCTGCGAACTCGTCGACCAGCAGCGGAACGGAGAGGCACCCGCCCCGCACTTCCTCGGCTCCGTCGTGCTCGCCCCCGGACACATCCAGGCCGGCGGGGTCCAGCGCTGGCTCGTGGTCGACGGCCAGCAGCGCCTGACCACACTGATGCTCGCGTGCACGGCACTGCGCGACCACCTCAAGGATCGCGGAGACGCCCGCGGAGCGGACCGGGTTCACCGCCAGTTCCTGACCAACGAGTTCCACGAGGGGCTCGACCACTACCGGCTGCTGCCGACCCAAGCCGACCGCAGCGCCTTCAAGGCCTGCCTGGAGGCCACACCAACAGCAGGCGGCGGCGACAACATCGGCGCCGCCTACCGGTTCTTCCGCGGCGTGCTCTCCCAAGGCGACGAGCAGAGCGGCAACGACTGGGTGACGACCGTGGAGACGGCACTGAAGGACCTGCTCTCGATCGTCGAGATCACGGCCGAGCAGGGCGACAACGTCTACCGGATCTTCGAGTCCATCAACAACACCGGTGTCGGCCTCAGCCAGAGCGACCTGCTGCGCAACTACCTCTTCAGCATGCTGCCGAAGCGCGGTGAACGGATCTACGAGGAGCTGTGGCTGCCGATGCAGCAGCAGCTCGGGCCCAAGAACCTCGAACTCCTCGTCTGGCTCGACCTGGTGGTGCGCGGTCACAGCAAGGCCAAGCAGAGCGAGATCTACCGCGAGCAGCAGAAGCGTCTCGACCCGTGGAAGGGCGACGAGGAGGCGCTGCAACAGGAGATCACCCTCCTCGCCGAACGCGGCGGCCGGCTCCTGCGCATCCTGGAGCCCCGACGCGAACGCTCCGTCCCGCTGCGGACGGCACTGGAGCGCCTGGGCCGGTGGGGCGGCCAGATCCACTACCCGCTCGCGCTCCACCTGCTGGACCTCGTGGACGGCGGCCGCACCAGCGCGGAGGAGGCTGCCGAGGCCCTCCGCTTCGTCGAGTCCTACCTGGTCCGCCGGATGATCTGCCAGATCCCGACGAACAACCTCAACCGCATCTTCATGGAGACGCCGAAGGAACTGGAGACGGACCGCTCCCCCGCGGAGGCGGTCCGCAGGCTCCTGTCCGGCCGCCGGCGCAACTGGCCCTCGGACGAGGACCTCCGCGAGGCGATCCGCAGCAAGCCCTTCTACTGGGGCGGGCGACCTGCCCAGCGCACGTTCGTCCTGCGCAGCCTGGAGGAGAGCCACGCCTCCGCGGAGCCGGTGGACTTCGACAAGGCCGCGCTGACCGTCGAGCACGTGCTCCCGCAGCGCCCCGGCCAGCCCTGGCTCGACCTCCTGACCGAGGAGACCGAGAACGGCCAGAGCCCGCAGGAACTGCACGACCTGCTCGTCCACACGCTCGGAAACCTCACCCTTTCGGGTGAGAACGCCAAGCTCTCCAATCACCCCTTCCAGCGCAAGCAGCAGATCCTCGACTCCAGCTCACTGCGGATGAACCAGGAGATCGCCGCCGCTGCACGATGGGGCAAGGCCGAGATCCTCGCCCGAGCGGACCGGCTCGCCGAGCGCGCCGTGAAGCTGTGGCCCGGCCCCGTCGGCGTCCCGCGCACGGTCGGCGAGGAGTGGCCCGGCTGGTCGGAGCTGCGGGCAGCCCTGGTCGCCATGCCCAGCGGCACCTGGACGACCTACGGCGACGTCGCCGAACTCGTCGGCAGCCACCCTGTGCCCGTCGGCGCCTACCTGGCCGGCAAGGTCGGCGTCATCGGCGTATACCGGGTGCTGACCTCGGACGGACGGGTCTCCCCCTCCTTCCGCTGGCCCGACGGGCACGAGGCAAGTACTCCCCAGGAGATTCTGGAGCGCGAAGGCGTCCCGTTCGACCGGGCCGGCCGCGCCCACCACTCGCACCGTCTGACCGCCGCCGAACTGGCGACCCTACTCGGCCGGGACATCCCCGAGAACCGCCTCGCCGACCCGTTGCCCGACGCGGAGAACAGCGCAGCCGCTGCGCGCTTCGAACAGCAGCTGAAGGACCACCACCCGGCTGCTGCGGACGGCGTGCTCGCGGCACTGGCCTTCTGGGAGCAGCAGGGCGGGTACCGCGACCACGGACGCCACGAGGAGACCAGCTGCTTCCCGATGCTGGACGCCGGCACGTCCGGGCAGCCTCACCTGCTGTGGCCGCTCGCCCTCTACCCGGTCACCGGCACCGTCGAGGTCGTCTTCCAGTACCTCAAGGACCGCGCCCCCTTCGACGACACCGAATTGCGCCGTGAGCTGCTGCGACGGCTCAACGAGATCGAGGGCGTCGAACTGGCCGAAGCCAAGCTGGAGCTGCGGCCGTCCTTCCCGCTCCAGGTCTTCGCGGAGCACAGCGAGGAGATCTGCGCGGTACTGGAGTGGTTCGTCCACACTGCGGCGCTGGACCTCGCCCGCAGAGCATGAGGTCGCGTGGGCGCCCGGCTCTCCCGTGCCGGGCGCCCACGCCGCACGCTCTGTCAGCGGTGGCGCCAGTGCGTGTGCACGGAGAGCACGTCCATGGCCCACTGCGTGCGCAGCTCATCGTCGGACGGCGGAGGATCGCGGTCGAGCGAGTAGGCCACGTGCCGGTAGAGCGGGTGCATCTCGTGGTCGCCCACGACGACGAGCGCCGACAGCAGCGGCTCGTCCACCGGGGTCGCCCGGTCCGTCCGGACCAGGATCTCGCCCTGATCGTCCGTGTGGAGCGAGGGCAGCAACGGGCCGAGCTGGTGCCGTATCGAGGACCAGGTGACGGTGGACCGGTTCCTGGCGGTCTTGATGAGGATCTCCCTCACCACTTCGGCGATCCGGTCCAGCCGGTCGGCGGGGAGCCGGCCGTCGACGGGCCCCTGCCGTTCCTCGGCGTCCGGTGTGTCCGCGGGAGGGAGATCCGGCGCCGTCCGGGGCGGGAGAACGGACCGACCGCTGCCCTGCGGCGGGACGGGAGGAGCGGCCACGGTCGTCGGCCGGTTCGTCGGCGCTGCGGTCCTGGCGGCCTCGGCCTCCACGACCACCTGTGAGAGGAGGTCGACACACTGCCGCGCCTCCTCGTGCCTGTGGTGGTCGGACCTCCGGGACGGCTTGGTGCCGTCCACCGAGCGCAACCAGTTCCGAGCACGGCTGATCGCCGTTGTCGCCAGCCGACGCCGTGATCCACCCCGCAACAGCTGGAAGCCGTTCTCCGCGCTGGTAACAAGTCTCTGGATCTCTTCGACAGTTGGGACGGCAGCGGCCTGCGGCGGCACGACGGCAACGGGTGCCTGGCTCCGGGGCGCGTACGCCGCGAAGGTGCGCTGAGCCTCCCTGTCGCAGAAGGCCGCGAACCCTTGGACGGAGGAAGGCGGATCCATCCCCAGCAGGGTCAGAGCGAGCGGGAGATACGGCAGCGGCCCGCCGGACGGGCTCCGGACGAGAACGGACAACAGGGGTTGCTTGCGCGCGGCTCCGCGATCCACTGCGACGAGAAGCTTCCGGCGGTCGGTGATCGCAAGCCGTGACAGGTCGATGGGGAGGACCTCGGCCAGTTCGCCCCAGGTGGTGTGGACGCCGCGGGCGGCCGCGTCCTCCAGGGCTTTGCGAAGGCCGTCCACTGGCAGTGCGACCTTCGGGGACGGCTGCTGCCGATCTGTCTGCCGGCCGGGTTCCCCGCCCTTCCGGGGTGCGGACGGCGGCGTCTTCCGTACGGGAACGGCCGGGGCAGGGACGGCTGGTGCAGGGACGAACGGAGCACGATCCGGGGTCTTGGCCACGACAGCCACCGGCCGGTGCTTCTCGGGTGTGGTCGCAGCGGGGACCGGTGCCTCCGGGGGCCGAATTGTCGGCAGGAGTGCGGAGAGTCCGGTGCGGTGGGCTTCGCGCGCGTTCAGGCATTCGAAGGTCGTGCCCTCGATGAGCCACTGCGGGGCATCCCTACGGTCCGGTTCGGTGACCAAAAGACGGATCGCGCGCGTGAAGCGGTACACGTGATCCGCGGCAGGGACGGGGACGTCCCTCGGCAGGGAAATCAGCGCCCGCACGGTCCTGCTGTCCCCCGGCTTGACGTCGGCAGCGACGAGGTACCGCCCGTCGGCGGCGAGTGGGGAATCCTGGGGGACTCGCGCATCGGGGTCGACCACGAAGAAGACGGCCTCGCTCGGCAGGACGAAGGCAGCAGGCCTGAGCCTGGGCCTTGCTGGCAGTACCACCACTCCAGTGGGCCCGGGTTCCTGGGCGTGCCTCGGCGTGACCAGGCCGGCGGACGACAGGGTGCACTCCTCGAAAGGCACCCAATCGACATTCTCGCTCGGTCTCTCCGTACCGAGGTAGACGCGTCGGACAGCACCGTCGGTCTCGCACCGGACGCGCAGGGTGTAGCCGAAGCGTCCCAGCATCTCCCGGGTGATCGGCCCGGACTGCGCGAAGATCCAGTCGATGCCGTCGGCGTCGTCGGAGAGTTCCTCCTCCGCTCGTCGCCAGGCGCGGTAGTCGATACCGCTCAGCTGGAACCGCAACCGCTGGCGGCTGCGCGGAAGGTGGACCTCCACGGCATCACCGGGACCGGTGCCGAGATTGCGGAGCGTGGCCTTCCCCGCAAGACGATTCCGCCGGAGCCAGCGCTCCACGCCCTGCTTGATGAAGAGGTGGTCCGCGCTGTCCTCCCCGTTGGCGGTGCGGTGGCAGACCACCGGCGAACCGTCGGGGTTGGGGTGGTGTGCGAAGTGGCACACCTTGTCCCGGTAGAGGCGGTCGGCGAGCTGCCTGCCGCAGCCGCCGAGCTGGAGACCGCACCAGTAGGTGTAGGTGGGGTGCTGCTTGCGCCAGCGCTCCAGCTCATGCGCCTCCATCGGCAGGATGATCGGCTTGTCTGAGCCTTTGTTGCCGATCACTCCGGTCTGGACGAGACGATGGTCGAACGGTGCAGGCATGGGGAAGCCGGCCTCCGGTCAGGTGTCCGGTGGATGGGGGTTACGCAAGAGCGCAGGCCGCCCGCTGCACGGCCGGGATCGGACCGGTGCAACGGGCGGCTCACGTCAGAACGTCAGAAGAGGGCGTCATCCGGAGGAAAGAGGCCGTCGTCCTCGAACCCGACGCTGGACCGGCCGACTTGTTCGGCCTTCTTCCGCCGAGCCTCGGCGGAGGGCTTGGGCATGTCGGGATGCTTGGCCGGCTTCTTGTGGAGACCGAGGAAGACCTCGTCGGCATACGCCTGGTGGTTCAACTGGCGCAGGCGGTCGATGATCTCGGTACGGGCGAGCAAGCCGATGGTGTAGCGGATGCCCTGATCGGTCTCATGAAACCCGTGGTCGAGCGGAACGGTCTCGTGGGTGGGGTCCGTAAGCGGCGTGGCACCGGTGGAGTCGAGAAGGTCGTGCCAGCCGTAGGCGGCGACGGTCGCCCGGTCGATCTCCTCGTGAATACGGCGCAGTTCGGCGATGTCCTCGTCCTGACAGTCGGGGTCGTGGACGAGATTGTAGGTTGCGGTCAGACCGAGGTTGCGGCGCAGCATCAATTCGCGGCGGCAGATGTCGAGGCGAGTGCCTGCAGTACGGAGATCATCAGTGAGCGACGGACGGACGAGGGTCTCGAAGACATCCGACGGCGTGTACCGGAGATCACCCTTCATTGTGGAGGCACGGTCGATCGCCCACCAGTAGTGCGGGGCACTGCTCAGGGCTGCAAGCACAGCCGGGTCGTCGGAAGCGAATACGACAGTAGCTTCGCTAAACACCGGCCCCGTTGACACCATCACCGGCATTACGACCTTGCTCACGCGGGTAATGACAATGCATCGCTCCAGCGACGTGATCGCGACGCGCATATCCACGGCAGGGCGAGTAAATCGCCACCAAATCTCACGCCGACTCTTGTCGTTGTTTCGCGCCCGCTCAGGCCTTACATCACGAATTACCTTATCAATAGCCTTCTCGTAGCCCTGCGCCCGTTCCAAAGGCCACGTCTGAAAGTCAATAACCCAGCGGCCGCTAGTGTGTGTGGGACTCTGGTTGAGGTCCTCTCCATTAATATACGGAAACAGCACCTCCGCGTACCGCGCATCTTCCGCAATCCACGAACGGGCTTCGCTCTCTGGCAATGTAAATCCCAGACCTAGGACGTACGAGCCAATGAACGACAAATCCCCGTTGACCTTCAGTTCCTCAACCCACGACGCTTCCCGCGTTGCCGGATTCAGCGACGTTGAGATGCCCCTCGGCACCAGGAGCCCGTCACCCAGCACATAGGCTGCGCCGTCCCCCACCGGCGCCTTGCTGGTCCACACCGCGCAGTACTCAAGCACTGCCGAGTTGGACGGCCACGGCTTGCTCTTGATTGCCCGGCGAATCGTCACTCCTGCAGCATGGAGCTGGTCAAGGCCGACCTCCCGTGTGTCACCCTGAGCCAGGGTGTTGGTGGCGATCAGTCCCGACTGCCCACCGTTATTCAGCAGCCGATGAGTACGCAGCTCGAAGTAGGCCACCAGGTCGGCACTACCGCGCTTGCCGTCTGCAAGGTAGTCGACCAGGTATTCCCGATAGGCCTCACCCATCGCGCCCGTTAGCTTCTGGCCTCCCAGGAACGGCGGGTTACCGATGATCGCATCAAACCCGCCCCGCTTGGTGAAGACCTCCGGAAACACCAGCGGCCAGTGCACGGGCACCCGCTCCAGTCCACCGCCAGGAAGTTCACTAGCCAGCCACTCGTCGGCGGTCGCGCGCGCATCCCGGACCACGTCGGCGTCATCTGTCACACCCCCCGCCGCGATACGGCCCACAATCCGTTCCGCCGCCGGGAAGAGGTTGCGCAAACGCGCGCCAGCGTCCTCGTCGTACCAGGGGACGCGCTCCGAGGCACACGTTGCCAGGCCGGCTCCCACAATCAGGTCACCGACGAGGCGGAGACGGGCCGAGTGCTGATTCACCCGGGCCAGTCGCTCGCGCTTTTCGGTCAAGGCGGGCAGGCCGTCGCCCTTGATGTTGGTGATCGCGAGGCGTTCCTCTGCCAGCTCCTCGACTCGCCTGCGCGCGCCCTCGACCCATCCCAGGACGTCGTCCTGCTGCGACGGGGTGAGGCTGACGGTCTCCAGTTGCTGCATGTCGGCGATGCCCAGCAGCGAGTCACCACAGACCAGCCGGTCGTCCAGGAAGGTGAACGGCCGGGTCGGGTCCATGGAGACCAGCCAGAGCGACAGCTTGGCCATCTCCACGGCCATCGGGTTGATGTCCACGCCGTACAGGCAGTGCTCGATGACCTGGCGCCGGGCTTCTATCACCACCGAATCGGACTCGGCGTCGACCGCCGTCGCCGCCTCGATCCCCCGGCCTTCGGCAAACCGCACCGCAGCCTCGTTCCCCTCGGCCGTCCAGGCCTCGATGAGACGGTCCGCCAGATAACGGCAGGCCGATACCAGGAACGCCGCCGACCCCATCGCGATGTCTGCGACCTTCAGCGCAAGGATCTCTCTCGCCGACTTGAGCTGCCACTCCGCCGAGTCGGCGGTCTGGAGCGGCCCCGGCTCGTACACCAGCGGCTCCAGCGCGTGCAGCACCACCTCCTCCGCAAGCGTCCGCGGCGTGTAGTGGGTGCCGGTGTTCTTGCGAAGCGAGGACTCCGTGACATACAACGCGCCCGCCCGGATCACCACCGGCAGGTCGCGCAGGTCGCGTCGGATGATGCCGAAGAACGGCAGCAGACGCTCCGTCAGTTCGCTGTCGCGGCAGGCGGCCAGCAGCAGTCGTCGGGCTTCCGCCTGCGCGTCGCCCGTCAGCGGTGCGAGCAGCTTCTCCAGCTTCGCCGCCGAGGCCGGCGGCTTCGGCTCCTTGTAGGTGTCGTGGATCTTCTTCGCCAGCGCCTTGACGTCCGGGCACTTCGCCGCGAGCGACTCCAGGTCCCGCAGCCGGACCTCGTGCTCCAAGCCGGTCGGGCCGATCAGACCCACGATCGTGTCGACGGCACGTCGCCCGTCGAACGACAGCAGGCCCTCGTACACGTAGCCGATCTGCTCGACGCCCAGTGCCCGGAACGTCAGCCGTCGCCGCTCCCGGTTCTTCCCGCTGCCGATCTGGACGTACTGGACGGACTGCAGCATGTGCAGCACCGTCCGGTCGTCGATCGGCAACAGCGGCGAGCCCAGCTCCAGCCAGGCATGCTGCTTCGGGTCGAAGATGGAGCCGTCGTATGCGGGGAGATGCAGGTCAGGGTGGTCCACTCCCCCGTACACGGCGTGGAAGAGAGCGATGAGCCGGTGCCAGGCCGAGGTGGTGTGCTCCAGCGCGCCCTCGCCCTCCGCCTGGGCCCGGGCCTCCAGCTCGGTGCAGAGCCGGCCGGCCGAGTACGACTCGGCGTACACCTGGTTGTCCGCGGGCAGCAGGCCGCGCTCCTCGGCGAACAGCAGGAAGACGACGCGCATCATCACCGCGACCGCGCCGCGGTAGACCTCTCCCGCGCTGACGTTCTCCGCGTGCAGGCCGGGCGCACCGTGTTCCATGGCACGGGCATCGGCCCGCCCGATGGCGTCGACGAGCAGCTCGACGGCCTGGCGCACCTGCACGCCGAGCGCGTCGGTGACTTCCTCGCCGGCGTCCAAGCTCTTCGTCAGCAGTCCGACGAGCGTCTCCGGCTCCTCGTACTCGAAGAACCGTCGGCGCCGCAGCATCGAGATCAGCGCACGGACGACGTTGCGCTCGCCGGCCTCGTTCCAGCCGATGGCATCGAAGACGGCGGTCGTCGTGACCCCGCCCACCGGTGCCCACACCAGGCACCACCAGCGGCCGTCGGTCAGGAGACCGAGCGGGATTCCGTGGTGCCGGAGCAGCTTGGCGAGCCGGTCCGCCGGGGTGGCGGACCAGTCGCCGCCCCAGGAGGCGCGTGCCGTCGGCGCCGTCCCGGTCGGCACGAGCATGCCGAGCAGGGGGACGCGCTTCGCGGCGGCCGCGGTGTCCGGTTCGGCGGCCGGGTCACTTCCGGGCTCGACGAGGGCGAAGTCGGCGCGCAGATGGGCACCGTGTTCGGGGACGTCCACGGTGAACCGGTCGAGCAGCAGGTCGTCGTCCTCGCCCCGACGCAGCACCAGGGCGTCGCCCCACTCCAGCAGGTCACGCAGGACGTAGGAGGCCCACTCGTCCCGGCCGGCCGTGGCGTCGGTCTGCCAGTCGGCGTGGCGGGCCCGCAGCCGGATCCGCTGTTCCTTGTCGACGGCGTCCAGCTGGGGCCAGGCGTCGAGCAGGACGGGCATGGTGAGGAAGGGGCCGGAGACCTCGGTGAGGTCGAGCCACTCCTGGTGCTGGGCGCGCCCGTCGCGGGCCTTGGCCTGGGCTACGGCGAGTCCGCGGGAGACGGGACGGGGGCTCATCGGGTGGCCTCCTTGGCGGGGATGACGAAGACGACGGCGACCGGGAAGGTGTGGGAGCGCGGGTTCCGGTAGCGGGCGGCGATGGCTGCCAGTTCTCGTTCGCGTTCCACCGCTAGCCCCTCGAGGCGGGCCTGCCAGCGGTCGCGGTCCTCGCGGTACTGGCGCTGCTCTGCGGCGGTGACCTCGCGATCGCCGAAGAAGGCCAGCTGCTCGCCGATCTCGTCGCCCTCCTCCTTCAGCTTCGCACGCAGCGTCGCCTCGAAACGGTCGAGGGTCGCATTGACCCGGCGCTTCTCCTCCTCACGCCGGTCGTTGAGCGCCTTCTCCAGCGATGCGCCTCGTTCCCGGGCGCGGGCCTCCAGCGAGTCGTAGAGCGGCTTCGCCAGGCGGGGCCAGGCCTCGGCCAGTCCGGTGCGCAGGTGAGGGGCCGCCTCGCTGCCGGTGGTGAGGGCGTGCGAGAGGACGGCCCCCTGGGCGCGCACGGACTCCCAGCGGCGGAAGCGCCCGGTGTCGCCGAACCAGCCGCCCGCATGCAGGACCTCCTCGTGCAGGCGGGTGCCGTCGGCGCCGACGAGGACGTACCGGGCGTAGGCACTGACGAGCGTGGTCTCGACGTCGGGGTGGTCGGTGACGACGGCCGTGACCCGGTGCAGACCGACCGTGTCGGCGTTCCACACGGCGGCGGTGAGCAGCCGGGTGGACAGGGCGACGAGCGGGTGCTTCAGGTGGGCCAGGACAACGTCGTCGCGTCCTTCGGCGGCGATCTTCGGGTCGAAGGTGACGGGCCGCTGTTCGCTCGGGCGGAGCTTGTGGGCCAGGCCCCGGGTGGCGCGCTCCCAGGTGCCGGAGAGCGGCGGCACCGTGTACAGGCCGCCGTCGAAGTCCTCGTGGAAGTACTCGGCGAGGGGCTGCTGGCGGTCCAGGGCCAGAGCGGTGTCGACGACCCGGCGGACGTTGACGGGGGTAAGGCCGAGGGTGTCGACGGTCTCGTCGTACTGGTCGGCCAGCCGCCGGGCTTGGGCGGTGACGTTCTGGTCGGGCGCGACGGTGCCGCCCGTCGTCCGGCCCTTGATCTGCCGGGGCTTGGCGTTGTCGATGTCCACCGGGGTCAGGTCGCCGGTCATCCGGCGCTGGACGGCGTCGGCGATCACCGCGTTGACGGAACCGAGGTCCTCCTCCATCCGCGCGACCTTGCGGGCGACCCGGGAGAGGAATTCCAGGTCGGCCTCGTAGGAGCCGGCCGCGGCCTGCTGCCAGCCGGCTCCGATGAAGTGGCTGATCTCCGGGTCGGTCCGCTGGCCCCAGCGGTCGACGCGGCCGATGCGCTGTTCGAGCTTGTTGGGGTTGAAGGGGATGTCGTAGTTGACGAGCCGGTGGCAGTGGTTCTGGAGGTCGATGCCCTCGCTGGCGGCGTCGGTGGCCAGGAGGATGCGGACCTTTCCCTCGTCCGACGCCGGGTGGGCCTGGAAGCCGAGTCGAATGTGTTCGCGTTCCTCGGCGTTCAGGCCGCCGTGCAGGACGGCCACCCGGCCGTCCGAGGTCATCTCCTGCTGGCGGAGCAGGTCGAAAAGCCACTTCTGGGTGTCGCGGTACTCGGTGAACACCACGACCCGCTCGTTGGTCCAGTGCCGGTCCGGACGGCAGACCGCCTTGAGATAGGTGAGCAGTTCGTCCGCCTTGGAGTCAGCAGCGGCCTCGTGGGTGAGTGCCCAGCGCTCCATCTGCCGCAGGAGTTCGAGTTCTTCCCCGTCCTCCTGCGGGGTGAGGCTGGTGGAGCGGGTGAGCGCGTCGTCCTCGGCCTCGGCCAGGCCGAAGTCGTCGAGGTCGGCGGCGAGGTCGGCGAACTCGTCCAGCCAGGCGGGGACCTCGTCGGCCGCGGTGCGGGTGCGCCCGGCCGTGTCGTCCACGTGGGAGAGGTAGATCCGCACGGTGTGCAGGAAGGCCGCGGGCGAGGAGAAGAGGCGCTTCTTCAGCAGCAGGGTGACGAGGTCAGCAGCCCGCCGCCCGCCGCGGGCCTTGGGAGCCAGGCGCTTTCGGCGCAGGTCGGCGAAACTGCCGAGCAGACCGTGGACCTCCTGCTCGTCGACGGTGTACTCGACGGGCAGTTCGCGCGTCCGGCGGGTGCGGAAGCGGTTCGTGCCGTCGGGGTTGGTGACGTTGCTCTTGAGCCGGCGGACAACGGTGTCCTTGAGCGCCTCCTTGTCGGGGTCGACACCGCGCGCGAACCTCTGGTTGTCGATGAGTTCGAGCAGCGCCGTGTACGACTCCGGGTAGCCGTTGTGCGGCGTCGCGGAGAGGAACAGCCGGTGCTCGAAGTGCGGCACGAGGCGGCGGATCAACTTGGTCTGCTGGGAGTCGACGGCGTACACCTGCTTGGGGGCGGCAGGCGCGACGTGGTGGGCCTCGTCGAGGACGAGGAGGTCGAAGAAACGGCGCTCGGTGCCGTCCTCGTTGTGCGCGGCCCCGCCTGCCGGGACGACCTCGTCCATCAGGCGCTGGGCCTTGGTGCCGCGCAGCCAGGGCAGGGACACGATGGTGAGCGGGTGCACCCGGAACGGGTTGGCCGCGGTGCCGTGGGTCCGGCGCAGCCGGGCGCACTGCTCGGAGTCGACGATGGTGAAGTCGAGGCCGAACTTCTCGGCGAGCTCGTCGCGCCACTTCAGGGTCAGGCCGGCCGGGCAGACCACCATCACACGGCGGGCGCGGCCTCGGAGCAGGAGTTCCTGGATGACCAGGCCTGCCTCGACGGTCTTGCCGAGGCCGACGTCGTCGGCGAGCAGGAGGTTGACGCGGGGGGCTCCGACCGCGCGGGAGACGGGCTCCAGCTGGTACGGCTCGATGGCAACACCGGAGCGGAACGGCGCCTGGAGGGTCTTGGCGTCGGCCGAGGCGACGGCCGACCAGCGAACGGCGTCCAGAAAGGCCGCGAGGGTGCCCGGCTGGTCGTACCGGCCGGTGGAGGCGTCGGGCAGGGAGCCTGCGGGGAGCACTCGCCGGCCGGGCTCCACCTCCCAGATGACGGTCATGCTGTCGCCGAAGCGGCCGTCCGCCACGGACTGGAGGTCGACCATGGTGGCACCGCGGCCCTCGTTCTCCGCGGGGCTGGACGACGGCCTGACGCCGGCCACCACCCAGCTCTGGCCCCGGACCTCGACGAGATCACCCTCTACGGGGAGGCGATCCTTCGTGCTCCTGCTCCCGCGCGCGTCCGTCGCAGCCATGGCCAATGCGCCTGCCCCTCTGTTCGATCTTCGCATGATGCAGCCGGCTCAATCCTCCAGGATGCCTCGCCCCGCATCCCCGTGCCGGCGCGTGGAAGACTAGCAGCCGCGAGCTCCGTGAACAGAGTTAACGCAGAATCTGTCGTGGGAGCATGCGATCGAGCCTGGCGAGCAGCTGGTCCACCCGCGCATGGGACTCGTCGGAGTAGGGCAGAGCGGCCCGTTGATCCCTCCCCAGCCATACCAGCTGCTGCCGGGCACTGTCGCGGTCACCCACCTGGGCCGACAGAACGGCAAGCTCGTACCTGGTGTCGAAAACGGTCCGGTCGGCGTGGCCGAAAGCCTGCTGCTGCACCGGCAGCAGTGCCTCGAGTTCATGCCTCGCTTCTGCGGCACGGCCGAGGGCCGCAAGGCACCTCGCGATGCCGATCCGACAAGCCAACAACTCCCGGTCGGTCGCTGGTCTGTTGCGGCAGAGCTCCGCAGCAAGCGTTACGAAACCGTCGTGAGCACTCCCAGGCCGATCCGACTGCCGGAGATTCTCGTACAGCTCCAGTTTGGTGGATACGGACCCGGTGCCTTCCGCCTGCCGGCCGCCCTCGTGCAGCGGTGTCCCCGATCGCGCAACAGCAGCAACCGGGCCCACCGAGCCCGCAGGCCCTCCGGCGGCAACCCGCTCCGGTTGTCTCGCCTGCAAACCGGGGGCCCCCGGAATGGCCACTCGGTGGCCGGCATCCGCCCACGCCTTGACCCCGACCCCGGCCCACTCCCGCACGACGTCCTGCACCGCACCGGCCGAGGCGGGACGACAGGCCGGGTCCTTGGCGAGCAGCTGCATCACGAGATCCGCGAAACCCTGCGGCAGGTCCGGCCGGAGCGACGTCACCGGGAGCGGCGCCTCGGTCATGTGGCGGTAGACGAGCATCAGGTTGTTCTCCGCCTCGAACGGCGGCGTTCCGGCCACCAGCTCGTACAGGATGCATCCGAGGGCGTACAGGTCGCTGCCGGCGACCGGCCTGCCCTCCGCCTGCTCCGGCGCCATGAAGCCGGCAGTGCCCGGGATCGCATCGGTACGCGTGAGGCGCGGTTCCTCCAGCCCCGGGTCCAGGGTGGCGGCGATACCGAAGTCGAGCACCTTGACGGCGTTCTCCGGTGTGAGCATCAGGTTGGAGGGCTTGAGGTCGCGATGCACGACGCCGTTCGCATGGGCGTGCGCCAGGACGTCGGCAGTCTGGGCAGCCAGGGACGCGGCCAGCGGGACCGGCCACTGCCCCCAGTCCTTCGCCAACGCGGACACCGTCCGTCCTGCCACCACCTCCATCACCAGGTACAGCCGGCCGTCGTCCAGCTTCCCGCTCTCGTGGACGAGGGGAATACCGGGATGGCGCAGCCGGGCGGTGAACCGCACCTCGCGCAGGAAACGCTGCTCCAGCGTGGTCAACGCCTCGCCGCGGTATCCGCGCGGAGTGAGAACCTTCACCGCCACCGGGCGGTCGCGCCTCTTGTCGTGGGCAGACCAGACTTCGGCCATTCCGCCACGGCCGAGCAGGCTCGCCAGTTCGTAACGTCCCAGGATCTCCTGCGTCACGCCCTGTCCCCAGTCACGAATCGTTCGCACGCCACCTCCGCCACCGCGGGCATCTTCTCATCCCACCGACGTATCGCGCGGTCATACCGGATAAGGCGCCTGAGGCAGGACAAAGGGCCGACGGGGGTCCTCGGGGCCGAACGTCCGCATCGCCGCTTCGCCCGGCTCGGCCCGGGGAAGGAACGGTCCCAGGGCGCCGTACACCTCAGCCGCGGAACAGGGGCGGTCCTCCCTGTCCTTCTCCAACAAGGCCGTGATCACGGCCTGGAGGCCGGCCGGTACCTCGACGCCGTAGTCGGTGAGGGGCGGCGGCGGCGTCCCGAGGTGAGCGGCAACCAAGGTTGCCGGGTTCCCGCCGGGGAAGGGCGGCTCGCCGGCGAGCATGTGGTGCAGCAGACAGCCCACGCTGTAGAGGTCGCTCCGCGCGTCGACGACCGGCGTCCCTGCCAGCAACTCCGGCGAGGCGTAACGGAGGTTGCCTGGCTGTTCACCCGGCAGGGTGATGCGGGGACCACTGTCGGCGATCAGCTTCACCAGACCGAAGTCGAGGATCTTGAGGACGCCGTCCCGCCGGATCATCACGTTCTCGGGCTTGAGATCCCGGTGCACCAGGCCCTCGGCGTGCGCCGCCGCGAGGCCCGCGCAGAGCTGTGCGGCAACTGATGCGGCCGCGGCCACGTCCATGCGCTCGCACTCCCCGAGGAGGAGGTCCAGTGTGGCGCCGTCCACCAGTTGCATGACGAGCCAGCAGGTCGTGCCGGTGATGTCCGCGTCGTGCACCATCGCAATGTTGGCGTGGTCGAGCGCCGCCGCCGCACGCGCCTCCCGCTCGAAGCGGCGGAGGGCGTATGCACGGTCCTCGGGCCCGGTCACCAGCTCCGCCGCAACCGTCTTCACCGCCACGGCACGTCCGAGGTGCAGATCCCTACCCTGCCAGACCTGCCCCATCGAACCACGGCCCAGCGGCTGTTCGAGTCGGTAACGCCCTCCGAGTACCACGCCGCCAGCGAGCTGATCCATCGTTCTCCTCCCGACCGCGGAGTGTAGGGCAGTACTGCGTTCGTACCCCATGGTCGAACTGCCTCTCAGTAGAGTGATCCAACAGTCGGACGGAGAGCACCGAGGAGGCCCCGCGTGGCGACGCTGGGAATGCACCGGGACTTCCTGTTGGAGTTCGCAGCACTGGAAAAGCCGGTGCAGCGACGGGTTTTCGAGGCTTTCGAGAAGTTCACCTCGGCCACCCACGCCGGCCTGCACCTCGAGAAGCTCACCAACCAGCGTGACCCACGCCTGCGCACCATCCGCATCACCGACTTCTGGCGTGGCGTCGTACTCAAGGCTGACACCGGCAACAGCTATCTGCTGCTGAAGGTCCTGCCGCACGACAAGGCCAACGACTGGGCGCGCAAACACCGGGCCTCGCTCAATGCCGCTACGCAGGGCGTGGAGATCCGGAACGACGTCGCGTTGGAGCGTGCCACGACCTCCCTGAGGGCCCTGGCGGCGGACGAACCCCACCCCCAACGGCTGTTCGCCCACCATCCGGACAAGGTGCTTCGGAGCCTCGGGATCGACGAGGAGATCCTGCCGATCATCCGCCTCCTGCCCGACGAGCATCACCTCGAAGCACTTCACAAGATCCTGCCCGAGCAGCAGTACGACGTACTCCTGGGACTCGCCAGTGGCCTGGACCCGAAGGACATCGACCGAGAGATCGTTCAGGCCCACGCACGAACGGCGCCGCCCGAGTCCATCGCCCTCGGCCATGACGAGCTCGCCCTCGCGATGGCCCGATCCCGTGGACGCGTCGCCCTCGTCTCCGGTCCGCAGGAACTGATGGAGATCCTGGAGCGCCCTTTCGACGCCTGGCGGGTCTTCCTTCACCCGAGCCAGCACCAACTCGCCTACCGAGAAACCTACGCGGGCCCTGCCCGGGTGACCGGCGGCCCCGGCACCGGGAAGACCGTCGTCGCACTGCACCGCGCCTACCACCTGGCCAGGTCGCTCCCCCAGGACGCGCCGGCCGGGTCGATCCTGCTCACCACCTACACCAAGGAGCTTGCTGCAGATCTCGAGCGCTGCCTGGGGTTGCTGGTCACGGACGAAACCGTGCGGGCCAAGGTCAGGGTGGTGAACGTCGACGCGCTGGCCAACGAGATCGTGCGCCGCGAACGCGGCGGATCCCCACTGAAGCTTCTCGTTCAACAGCGGGACATCACCTCCCGATGGTCGCGGGTGGGGCGCAGGCTGGGGCTCGACTTCACCGACGTGTTCCTCGACCAGGAGTGGCGGCAGGTCATCCTCGCCCAAGCGATCGAAAGCCCCGAGGCATATTTGAAGGCATCCCGCACCGGCCGAGGTGTCGCGCTGGGACCACTGAAGCGCGCACAGCTGTGGCGCGCCGTCGCCGAGTTCGAGCACCAGCTCCGGAACAACCAAGAGTGGACATTCCTGCAGATCTGTGCGGAAGCCGCCAGGATCCTCGGCCGCCACGACAGGCCTGCCTTCCGGCACGTGGTCGTCGACGAGGCTCAGGACCTCCACCCGACCCAGTGGCGCTTCCTGCGGTCGCTGGTCGCGCCGGGGCCGAACGACATGTTCCTCGCCGGTGACACACATCAGCGGATCTACGGTAATCGGGTCTCCCTGAGGTCCGTCGGCGTCCAGGTGACCGGCCGGTCCGCGCGGCTGCGCATCAATTACCGCACCACTCAGGAGATCCTGCGTTGGTCGGCGGCTCTGCTGACCGGTGAGCACCCCGATGACATGGACGACAGCAGCGAGTCACTCGACGGATATCGGGCGACCCTGCACGGAGCCCGCCCCGAGGTCTCCGGCCACAGCACAAAGGCCGATGAAATCAACGGGCTTGTGAGCCGCATCGGCGAGTGGGTCGCCTCTGGGGTCGCGCCGGAGAGCATCGGCGTCGCTGTCCGGTTCAACCAACTCGGCCGCGACATTGCCGAAGTGCTCGGCCGAGCTGGGATCACCTTCTCGCTACTCGGCAGCGGCTCACCGGCAGAAGGTGTGCGGATCGGCACGATGCACAGGATGAAGGGACTGGAATTTCGTTGCATGGCCGTGGCCGGCGTGAACGACGGCACCCTTCCGATGCGTAACGCCATCACACCGATGGAGGTCGACGCACAGCAGCACCGTGAGGACATGGCGAGCGAACTCAGCCTGCTGTTCGTGGCCTGTACTCGTGCCCGGGATGTGCTCCACGTAAGTTGGCACGGCATCCCGAGCCCGTTCATCTGGTCCGTTGCCAGCGCAGTAGGAGGCGCTAAGGCGAGCTCCACCGGGTCACCACCCGTAGGGTGATGGCCACGCAGCCGGCATGAGCATAAGAGGAGCTAACACAAAGGCTCGCTGAGGCCATGTCTGCTTGTCTGGTGACTCGTTGAGCTGCTCGTGGGGAAAGTGAAGGGTCCGCCGTGGT
>NZ_JBEYFP010000009.1:0-46215 GCF_040634455.1 Kitasatospora sp. NPDC007106 | reverse complement strand
CAGCACTGCGGGGCTGCACCGGCCGCCGGGGGTTGCCCGGGCTGCCGGGGTTGCCGGCCGGAGCGCCCGGGTGCGGGTTGCCGGGCGGGCGAGGGCTGCGGGGCGGGTGCGACCTGTCGGGTCGCGAACCGTCGGGGCGGGGCGCCCGAAACGGATTAGGGGAGCACCCCGGTGACCGTGTAAAGTGGTGCGTGTCGCCGGGGGAGAATGCCGGGGGCTGCAGCAAGGGGCTATAGCTCAGTTGGTAGAGCGCTTGCATGGCATGCAAGAGGTCTGGGGTTCAATTCCCCATAGCTCCACAGCAAGTGAAAGGCCGTTCCCTCCGGGAGCGGCCTTTCGCCGTTCCCCGGTAGGTGCGACCGTCTTCACCCGTGGACCCTCCCGGCCCGCTACGGTCGAAGCATGGCCGACCTGGTGCGCAAGCGGAACGAAGAGCTCGCCCGGATACTCCACCAGCTCGGGTGGAGCCCCGAGCGGCTCGCTCGCGAGGTGAGCGCCGTCCTGCCCGCCGGCCTGGCGATCAGTGCCACCGCACCCTACAAGTGGCGCGACCGCGGCATGGTGCCGCGTGCTCCGCACGACCAGACCGTCTGCGAGGTGCTCGGCCGCGCCGTCGGCATCGCCGTCACCTACGAACAGCTCTGGGGCCGCATGGGCAGCGGCCGCGGCGCCAAGATCCTCTCGCCACGGCTGCTCACCGACCCGTGGACGGCCGACACCGCGCAGACCGCCCTCCGGGAGGCCGGCGCCGACGCAGCGCCCGTCCGGCTGACCGACCTCTTCCGCGGCGACGAACTCGAACAGGCCGCCCGGCACTGGGCCTCCCCGCCGCCCGAGGTCACCGGCGGAGCCGGCGCGCTGCGCATCGCCCCCGAACAGCTCGCCGACCTGCGGC
Organism: Kitasatospora sp. NPDC007106; assembly: GCF_040634455.1. Lineage (NCBI taxonomy): Bacteria > Bacillati > Actinomycetota > Actinomycetes > Kitasatosporales > Streptomycetaceae > Kitasatospora > Kitasatospora sp. NPDC007106. The sequence continues at coordinate 45,320 of NZ_JBEYFP010000009.1, read as the reverse complement.
TCTCCTACGAGAGCAAACGGCGCCTGGAACGTGCCTACGGCGGCGGACTCATCCTCGACCTCGCCAAGGCCGAACTCGCCATGGTCGGCAAACTGCTGGAACTCGGCGCCTACGACGAGAAGCTCGGCCGGGAGCTCTACGGTGCCGCCGGACGGCTCGCCAGGCTGGTCGGCTGGGCCAACTACGACATGGGCAACGACGCCGCGGCCCAGCGTGCCTTCGTCGCCGCACTGCGGGCCGCGCACGTCTCCGGCGACCCGCGGCTGGGCGTCGGCGTGGTCGGCTGCCTCGCCGTGCAGGCGACGTACAACTCCGGCGGGCGCGGGCTCGATGCCGTGGCCATGCTCTCCACCGCGCTGCGCGCCGCCGACGAGGTGCTGACCCCCCGTGAACGGGCGCTGCAGCTCGGCCGGATCGCCCGTGCCCACGGCCGGAAGGGCGAGCAGATCAGCGCCGAGGCCGTCGCCGAGCGGGCCTTCCAGGCGCTCGACGGTGTCGACGACCACGCCCACGAGCGTGCCGACCTCGCCGGGATGGTGGGTGAGATGCACCTCTTCCTGGGGGACTTCGAGCGTGCGCAGCGGATGCTCGGCGAGGCGGTCGCCGCGTTGCCGGCCGAGCGTGCCCGGACGAGGGCCCTGCTGATGGTCCGGCTCGCGGAGGCGTGCCGGCGCACCGGGGAGCGGGAGGAGGCCGCCCGGATCGCCGACGAGGCGCGGCTGCTCGCCGCCGGCATGCAGTCCGCGCGGGTGGCGCGGGCCCTGCGTGCCTTCGATGCGGCCGCGCGGGAGGAGGTGCCGCTCGCGGGATGAGGGAGGGCGTGGGATGAGGGAGGGCGTGGGATGAGGGGGAGGTCTCTGCGGCAGCCTGTGCGGGCTCCGGCCCGGGTGGGCCGCGGCCCCGGGCAGGGCCCGGGTGCGACGTCCGCCGGCCCGGCGTGAGCCCCGCGTGCGATGTTCCCCGGCCCGGGGGCCGTCCCGGTGGGCGGCCCGCGGGTGGAATGCGCAGCGGGGCGTACGGGCCGTTGCGGTACCCTGACCCCATGCGAACCGTGCGCCTGCTCCTTAGCCGGCCGCGCTGACCAGGACCGGCCCGGGGCCGGAGTCGGCGTGGCGACCCCTCCTGCGAGGGGTTTTTTGCTTTCCGAGTACGTGCTGTTCCGAGTGTGTGCCGCTGGTTCGCCACTGATGACGACGGAGCCCGAAGGACCATGAGCGAGACGACGACCCCTGCTTCCGGCGCGGCCGAGGCCGCTTCCGAGCCCTTCCGCTACGGTGCCGCGCTGGCGGCCGAGATCGAGTCCCGCTGGCAGGACCTGTGGGAGAAGGAAGGGACGTTCAACGCCCCCAACCCGGTCGGCCCGCTGGCCGAGGGCGCGGGCGGCGACGTCGCCGCGAAGCCGCACAGCTTCATCATGGACATGTTCCCGTACCCGTCCGGTGCCGGCCTGCACGTCGGCCACCCGCTGGGGTACATCGCCACCGACGTGTACGCCCGCTACCAGCGGATGACCGGCCACAACGTGCTGCACACCCTGGGCTACGACGCGTTCGGCCTGCCCGCCGAGCAGCACGCCGTCGCCACCGGCCAGCACCCCCGGATCACCACCGAGGCGGCCATCGCCAACATGCGGCGCCAGCTGCGCCGCCTGGGCCTGGGCCACGACTCGCGGCGCTCCATCGCCACCATCGACCCGGACTACTACCGCTGGACGCAGTGGATCTTCCTGCAGATCTTCAACTCCTGGTACGACGAGGCGGCCGGCAAGGCCCGCCCGATCGCCGAGCTGGTCGCGCAGTTCGAGTCCGGTGAGCGCGAGGTGCCGGGCGGCCGCGCCTGGACCGAGCTGTCCGCCGTCGAGCGCGACGAGGTGCTGGGCGAGTACCGGCTGGCCTACGCCAAGGAGGTGCCGGTCAACTGGTGCCCCGGCCTGGGCACCGTGCTGGCCAACGAGGAGGTCACCGCGGACGGCCGCTCCGAGCGCGGCAACTTCCCGGTGTTCAAGTCCAAGCTGCGCCAGTGGATGATGCGGATCACCGCGTACTCGGACCGCCTGATCGCCGACCTGGACATGCTGGACTGGCCCGAGGCGATCAAGCTGCAGCAGCGCAACTGGATCGGCCGCTCCGAGGGCGCCCGGGTCGACTTCGCCGCGCCCGGCGGCGAGGCGATCACCGTCTTCACCACCCGCCCGGACACCCTGTTCGGTGCCACCTACATGGTGCTGGCGCCCGAGCACGGCCTGGTCGACGCGATCGTCCCGGCCGTCTGGCCCGAGGGCGTGCCGGCGGACTGGACCGGCGGTGCCGCCACCCCGGCCGACGCCGTCGCGGCCTACCGCGCCGAGGCCGCGGCCAAGTCGGACGTCGAGCGCCAGGTCGACGCCAAGATCAAGACGGGTGTCTTCACCGGCGCCTACGCGACCAACCCGGTCAGCGGCGAGCAGGTCCCCGTCTTCATCGCCGACTACGTGCTGATGGGCTACGGCACCGGCGCGATCATGGCCGTCCCGGCCCACGACCACCGCGACTTCGCCTTCGCCCGTGCCTTCGGCCTGCCGATGCGCTGCGTGGTCGAGCCCACCGACGGTCGCAGCGAGGACCCGCACACCTGGGACGACGCCTTCGACACCTACGACTCGGTGATCGTCAACTCGGCCCACGACGACCTGTCCCTGAACGGCCTGAGCGTCGTCGACGCCAAGGCCGCCGTCACCGGCTGGCTGGTCGGCCGCGGCATCGGCGAGGGCACCGTCAACTACCGTCTGCGCGACTGGCTGTTCAGCCGCCAGCGGTACTGGGGCGAGCCCTTCCCGATCGTCTATGACGAGGACGGCGCCATGCACGCGCTGCCCGAGTCGATGCTGCCGGTCGAGGTGCCCGAGGTCGAGGACTACTCGCCGCACACCTACGACCCGGACGACGCCGCCTCCACCCCGAAGACCCCGCTGTCCCGCAACGAGGCGTGGGTCGAGGTCGAGCTGGACCTGGGCGACGGCCCGAAGAAGTACCGCCGCGAGACCAACACCATGCCCAACTGGGCCGGTTCCTGCTGGTACGAGCTGCGCTACGTCGACCCGGCCGACTCCGAGAAGGTCGTCGACCCGGCCAACGAGGCGTACTGGATGGGCCCCACCGCCGACAAGCCGGCCGGTGGCGTCGACCTGTACGTCGGCGGCGCCGAGCACGCGGTGCTGCACCTGCTGTACGCCCGCTTCTGGCACAAGGTGCTGTTCGACCTGGGCCACGTGTCCTCCGTCGAGCCGTTCCACAAGCTGTTCAACCAGGGCATGATCACCGCAGACGTCTACCGCGACGCACGCGGCTTCCCTGTGCCCGCCGCCGAGGTCGAGGAGCGCGACGGCGCGTACTTCTGGCAGGGCGAGCCGGTCAAGCGCGAGGCCGGCAAGATGGGCAAGTCCCTGAAGAACGCTGTCGCCCCCGACGAGATCGCCGACGAGTACGGTGCCGACACCCTGCGCCTGTACGAGATGTCGATGGGCCCGCTGGACGTCTCCCGCCCGTGGGACACCCGCGCAGTCGTCGGCTCGTACCGCTTCCTGCAGCGTCTGTGGCGCAACGTCGTCTCCGAGACCACCGGCGAGCTGGTCGTCACGGAGGAGGAGCCGGACGAGGCGACCCTGCGCGCCCTGCACAAGGCGATCGACGGCATCCGTGCGGACATGGCCGGCCTGCGCTTCAACACGGCCGTGGCCAAGGCGATCGAGCTGAACAACTTCCTGGTCAAGCGGGGCTCCACGCCGCGCAGCGTGGCCGAGCAGATCGTGCTGATGGTCGCCCCGCTGGCACCGCACATCGCCGAGGAGCTGTGGCAGCGCCTGGGTCACCGCGAGTCGCTGGCCTTCGCCGACTACCCCGTCGCCGACCCGGCCTACGTCGTCGACGAGACGGTCACCTGCGTCGTCCAGATCAAGGGCAAGGTCAAGGCCCGCCTGGAGGTCGCGCCGAGCATCACCGACGCCGAGCTGGAGACGCTGGCGCTGGCCGACCCGGCCGTGGTGGCCGCGCTGGGTGACGCCCCGGTGCGCAAGGTCATCGCGCGTGCGCCGAAGCTGGTGAACATCGTCACCGGCTGACGCCGACCGCTCGTTCCCGGGCCGGGCTCCCCACCAGGGGCGCCCGGCCCGGGCGTTCTCCGGCAGGCCCGGGATCAGTCCCCGGCGGCCGGCCGGGACGGCGGGACGGCCCCGTGCAGGCGGTCGGCGAGGGCCGCGACGTGTGCCACCAGCTCCGGCGGCTCGTGGACGGTGAACCGGTACCCCAGCAGCGCCAGGTGGAGTGCCAGCCCGTCCAGCGAGTTGGAGCCCGCCCGCAGGGTGCAGCTCCGCCCGTCGATCGGCTCGACCACCGCCGAGGTCGGCGTGGTCCTCGTGACGACCTCCTCGGCCGGCGCGTGGACCGTGCAACGGGCCTGGTAGCGGTACTGGCCGACGGCGACCTCCCAGGACGCCCAGCGCCGGACGTCCTGCTCCGGAGGTTCCCTCGGGACGAACCGAGGCCCGTGCGGCGGGCACAGCGTGATCCGGTCGACGCGGAAGTTCCGCCAGTCCGCCCGGGCGGTGTCCCAGGCAACCAGGTACCAGCGGGTGCCGGAGTGCACCAGCCGGTGCGGTTCGGCGTCCCGACGGCTCTCCTCGCCGTCGTGCGTCCGGTAGCCGAAGCGCAGCCGCTCGTGCGCCCGGCAAGCGGCGGCGATCGCGGTGAGCACCTCGGCCTGCACCACCGGGCCGTTCCCCGGCATGGCCACCGTCGCGTCGGCCAGCGCATCCACGCGGTGCCGCAGTCTGGAGGGCATCACCTGCAGCAGCTTCGCCAAGGCGCGCACCGAGGACTCCTCGATGCCGGAGACCGTGCCGCCCGCCGCCGTCCGCAGTCCCACCGCCACCGCGACCGCCTCGTCGTCGTCCAGCAGCAGCGGAGGCATCTCCGCCCCCGCACCGAGCCGGTAGCCGCCGGCGGTGCCCGGCGTCGAGTCCACGGGATAGCCCAGGCCCCGTAGCTTGTCCACGTCCCGTCGCACCGTCCGCACGTCGACACCGAGCCGGCCGGCCAGGTCGGCCCCCGACCAGTCCCGGCGGACCTGGAGCAGGGACAGCAGACGCAGCAGGCGGGCGGAAGTCTCCAGCACGCGGCCATCCTGGCAGTCGATGTGGACAGCTACTGTCCTCGGCGGTGTGCCCGCTAGGGGGAACGGCCCCGGAAGAGCCCCGACCCGGGCCCTGAGCTCTCCCTGATCTCTCAGGTGCGCACGGCCTCCGGGGTCCGACCGGACCCTTCCGGCGGCTACCGTGGATATTCCAGGGCGGCCGCGCGGGCCGCGTCCGGCGAGCGGTGTCGATGGGCACCGCGGAAGGTGGGGTAGGGATGGACGCGATCGGCGTGGTGATCGCCCTGGTGATGCTGTTCCTGGTGACCGCCGGAGTCATGGCCGTCGTCGGCACGGTCAAGGCGGCCAAGGCGGTCGCCGCCAAGGTGGAGAGGCACGAGGCCCACGCACGGCGCGCCGTGGAGAACGCCGCCCTGAGGGCGAAGACCTTCACCAAGCCGGGCTCCCAGGGCCAGCTCGCCTCCGTGCGTCTCTCGCTGCGCACCTCCCTGGACGCCACCCGGCAGGTCCTTGAGTCCGGCCTCGCAGCGGACGGCCAGCTCGCCGAATCCCTCCAACTGCTCGACCGCCTCGACGCGCATGCCGCGGAGCTCGACCAGGAGATGCGCATCCTCGAACGCGAGCCGGACGGCGCCCGGCTGGCCGCCAAGCTCCCCGAGCTGCGCGAGCGGGCCGGCCGGATCACCCACTCCGCCGAAACCATGCGCTGGGCGGCCCAGGACCGCATGCGCCGCTTCGCCGACGACGACCTGGCCCGACTCAGCCGTGAATGCGAGAACGAAGCCGGGGCGCTGCGGCACTGGGACCGGGTGGCCGGGCCCGAGGACACGAGCGCGGCCGGTGCGGGTCCGGACGGTGTCGCCTCAGCCAACGGGGCTGCGGCGGCCCGGTCCGAGGACGCCCAGCGGAAGGGCCTCACCGCCGGGAACCGCCTGCGGGCAGAGGACGTGCTCGGTCTCGGTGACCCCCTCAACCGGCTCGCCGACCGGCTGCGCAAGCCGAACACCGGTGGAGCGTAAGGCTCCTGCCGGTTCCGGCCCGGCAGCGCCGCCCGTTCGGGGCCGGTCCGCTGCTGCTGCGGGGTGTCTCTGCCAGCGGCCTGCGCTGTCATCTGCGCCGGTCGCGGAGTAACCTCCGGCACATGCCCGGCCACCTCGCCCTCGTCACCGATTCCACGGCCTACCTGCCCCAGGACGTCGTCGACCGCCATCGGATCGAGGTCGTCCCGCTCTCCGTCGTCGTGGGCGACGAGGTCCTCACCGAAGGCGTCGAGATCTCGCCCAAGGACGTCGCCGAGGCGCTGCGCGCCAAGCGCAGAGTCACCACCTCCCGTCCCAACCCGGAGAACTTCGCCGCCGCCTACCGGGCAGCCGCCGAGGCGGGTGCCACGGGTGTCGTCTCCGTTCACATCTCCTCCGAACTCTCGGGTACGTACGAGGCCGCCAAACTCGCCGCGGCCGGGGCGGAGATCCCGGTCGAGGTCGTCGACAGCCGACTGGTCGGCATGGCCCTCGGGCACTGCGTTCTGACGGCCGCACAGGCTGCCGAGGCAGGTCTCGGGCCCGCGGAGGCCGCCGCCGAAGCCGTCCGCCGGTCGTCGCTGAGCAGCGGCTTCTTCTACGTCGACACGCTCGAGCACCTGCGCCGCGGCGGCCGCATCGGTGCCGCCCGCGCACTGCTCGGCTCGGCCCTCGCGGTGAAGCCGCTGCTCCACCTCTCCGGCGGCCGGATCGAACCGCTGGAGAAGGTACGGACGGCATCACGGGCGATCGCCAGGCTGGAGGAGATCGCCGTGGAACGCGCCGGCGACGCCGAGGTCGACATCGCCGTCCACCACCTCGCGGCCGAGGACCGTGCGGAGCCGCTGGCCGAGCGCCTGCGCGAACGGGTGCCCGGACTGCGCGACCTCTACGTGGGTGAGGTCGGCGCCGTCATCGGTGCCCACGTCGGCCCCGGCCTGCTGGCCGTCGTGGTGTCGCCCCGCTGACGGAGCGGCAGCTCCGGTGGTGAGGCGAGGCGCCTCCGGTGGTGAGGCGAGGCGGCCCTCGCTGCCGCCCCGCCCTTACCGCCGCTCCGTCCTCGCTGCTCCGGTCACCCCGCCGTCCCTGCTGCCGTTCCCGCCGGCGGTACGGCTGTGCCCCTCGTGGCTCCGCTGTGTGCGGCTCCGACCCGGCTGACGAACGAAGCCGCCCGGCAGGTTCCCGGCCTCCTCCTTTTCATCCTTGTGAGGGAAGGGAGTTGTCCACACCCCCGAGTTGTCCACAGGCCGGCGGCGAGGTGTGCATCGCGGACCGCGGGCATTCGTACCGTCCTCGCATGAAGCACACGACCCGCGGCGCAGCACGGCGCCGAGAGACGGCCGAGACCGTCCGGCGGCGACTCGCCGCCCTGTTTTCCGCAGCCCTGCGCGGCAGCAACCCGACTCGTGGCCCGGCCGGCACACATGGCGGAGCCGCGGGAGGCAGTCCCGGAGACGGCGCCGACTCCGCCCCGTCCAGGTCCCCGGCCGGGTCGGCGGCACCGGCCGGGCGGACCGCACAAGGCGGACCTTCCGCACCGGGCGGGCATGCAGTACCGGGCGCCGCGCGTACCGCGGGTGCTGCGAGCACCGCGTCACCGCCCGAGGCGGCGGCGTCCGGTCGCCGGAGTGACCGGCCGCCGCGCGGGCACCGGTTCACCGCCCGCAGGTTCGGCTCCGACGCGCCCCCGGGCCCCGGACGATCGCCCCGCCGCCGGTCCGTGCGGGACGGGCCGCCAGTCTCCGCCCCGAACGCGGGGCTGCCGCCGCCGGAGACCTCCTCGCCCTTCGGCGCCGCGGCCGGCCCGTCCACCGTCCCACCCGACCTCCCGAAGTCGCCCTCGGCCCGGCGGCTCGCCTTCTCCCTGCCGGCCGGGCTGATGCTGGACCGTAGGGCCGCGCTCGGTCTCGCGGCACTGCTCCTGCTCGCAGTCGGCTACGCCGTCCAGCACTTCTGGCTGAGTCGCCCCGAGCCGGTCGCCGTCCCCACCGTGAGCGGCAGCGCTGCGTCCGCCACGGGAGGCCCGCATCCCACAGCGGCCGGGACAACGGCCCAGCCCGGGGCACCGGCGCCCACCGTGGTGGTGGACGTGGCGGGCAAGGTCCAGCATCCGGGCCTTCGCACCCTGCCGACCGGCTCCCGCGTCGCCGACGCCCTTCGGGCAGCAGGTGGAGCCCTCCCCGGCACCGAAACCGACTCCCTCAACCTCGCCCGGGTGCTCAGCGACGGCGAGCAGATCCTGGTCGGCGTACCGACCGGTCAGGGGGCGCCCGGCGCCACCACGGGCGGCCTGGTCAGCCTCAACCGGGCGACCGCCGAGCAGCTGGACACCCTGCCCGGTGTCGGGCCGACGCTCGTCCAGCGGATCCTCCAGTACCGCCAGACGCACGGTCCGTTCCGCTCGGTCGACCAGCTCCGTCAGGTGCCTGGCATCGGCCAGCGCAAGTTCGACGACATCAAGGGCCTGTTGACGCTCTGACAGCAGCTCTTCCCTGATCGGAACAGGCCAGTTCGTGTCGTCCCCACCGGCCGTACCGGGTCCTCGCACCGCTCACCCCTGCACCGAGAAGACCGCCCGCTCTGAAAGGAGGCACGGCGATCACTTCCACCCTCGCCCCGACGGCCGCCCCGCCGGACCGGACACACTCGCTCGCCACCGGTCCCCGTGAGCCGGCGGGTCCGAGCCGGCGGCCGGCAGATCTGCGGCTGCTGCTGCCCGCGCTCACCGCCTGGGCTGTGACCTCCGCCGTACTCTCGGTGGATCCGGTCCACCACCCGCCGCTCGTCGTCACCGCGGTGGTCGCTACCGGAGCAGCCCTGTTCCTGCTCCGGCAGCGAGCCGCCGACGGCACCCGCCGAATCGCTCCGTCGACCGCAGCCGTCCTGCTGTCAGCAGCGGCGGCCACGCTGACCACCGTCCTGCACACCGCCGACCTCCACCGCGGCCCGATCCCCGATCTCGTCCGACCGTCCCTGACCGTGCAAGCCACCGCCCCGTCGACGCCGCCAACCGAGGCGCGGGCCGGAGTCCCGTCGGGCGGCACCGCCACACCGGCCGGCCCAGCCGTACCCGGTACCGCAGTCGCTTCCGGCGATGCACCCGGCACCGCGGCCGCCTCGGACACCGCACCCGACACCGGAGCCGGAGCCGCACCCGGCACCGCGGCCTCGCCGAAGGCGGCTGCCACGGCAGCTGTCACCGCGGTAGGCCCGGGCCCGCCGACCATCCCCGGCTCGCCGGAGTCCAGCGCCCACACCGCCGAGGCCAAGGGAACCTCCCCTGTCGAGCTGTCGGTGGACCTCACCGTCGCCGGCGACCCGACGCCACGAACGGGGCGGGTGCACGGCACCACGCCGGGGCAGGCCGTACTGACCTTCGACGCAGTGGTGGACCGCGTACGGTTCCCCATGGACCCCGGCCGCTCCGCCGTAGCCGTGCACACACCGGTCACCGTGCTCGTCCGGGCACAGGACATCGCCGCTTGGCGCGGGCTCGTCCCCTCCACCAGGGTTGCGGCCGGAGTCCGCGCGACCGCCCCCGGCGAGCGCGATCACGACTCGGCAGCTCGCCTGGTGGCGCTCGGCCCGCCGCGTCTGTTGGCCCCACCCGGCCGGTCCCAGCAGCTCGCGGCGGAGCTGCGCGCGGGCCTCCGTGAGGCAACCGACCACCTGTCGCCGGACATCCGTGGCCTCCTGCCGGGGCTGGTGGTGGGCGACACCTCGCGCCTCCCCGACGACCTGCGCGAGGTGTTCCGTGCCACCGACCTCGGGCATCTGACCGCGGTCAGCGGGGGAAATCTGGCGATCCTCCTCACCGTCCTGCTCGGAGCGTCCCGCAAAGAGGACATGGGCAGCCGCGGCGGTCTGGCCGGTCTGCTCGGCCTGTCCATCCGGACTACCGCGCTCGTGGGCACGGGCCTGACCCTCGCCTTCGTGACCGTCTGCCGTCCCGAGCCGAGCGTCCTCAGAGCCGCCGCCACCGGTCTCCTCGGACTGCTCGCCCTTGCCACCGGCCGTCCCCGCCAAGGCGTGCCGGCCCTCGCCGGGGCGGTCCTGCTCCTGGTGCTCCTTGATCCCTACCTCGCCCGCTCCTACGGCTTCCTGCTCTCCACCCTGGCCACTGCGGGTCTCCTCACGCTCGGGCCGCGTTGGACGGAAGCGCTGTGCCGCAGGGGCTGGCCGACGGTCCTCGCCACCGCGACCGGCGCCACCGCAGCCGCCCAGGCCCTGTGCGCCCCGGTCACCATCCTGCTCGCCCCACGGGTCAGCCTGGTGGCCGTCCCGTGCAACCTGCTCGCCGAGGCCGCAGTGGCTCCGGCCACCCTGCTCGGATTCGCGGCGCTCGCAGCCGAGCCGTTCGCCCCGGGCGCGGCCCGCGTGCTCGCGGACCTCGCGGCCGTCCCCACCGGGTGGCTGGCCGCGGTCGCCCGACAGGGCGCCGCAGTGCCCGGCGCGCTGCTGGACTGGCCCGACGGCCTCACGGGGGCACTGCTCCTGGCGGTCACCACGGTGGCCCTGTGCTGGGGTGTCCCCCCGTTGCTGTCGGCCCGCCGTGCCGCCTCCCGCAGGGTCCGGACCGCCCTGGCGGCCGGAGTCGTCCTGGCCCTCGCGGCCGTTCTGCTGCGACCGCCGGCCGTCACCCGGATCGCCACCGGCTGGCCGCCGGCCGGGTGGCGCCTGGCCATGTGCGACGTCGGTCAGGGCGACATGGCCGTGCTCCCGCTCGCCTCCGACACCGCCGTGGTCGTGGACACCGGGCCGGACCCGGCAGCCGCCGACAACTGCCTCCGAGACCTCGGGATCTCCCGGATCCCGTTGCTGATCCTCACTCACTTCCACGCCGACCACGTCGAGGGGGTGCCCGGCGTGCTGCACGGGCGTACGGTCGCCGCGCTCCAGGTGACCCTGCTGGGCACGCCACCCGGTGAGCAGGCCCGCGTGCTGGGATGGGCCTCGGCCGCGGGCATCCCCCTCCTGCAGGCCCGCCGAGGGGAGCACCGCGCTGCGGGACCGGACCTCGCCTGGGACGTCCTGTGGCCCGACGACTCCCTCGGACCTTCCACCCCTGGAGCCAACAACGCCAGCGTCGCACTCCTCGCCACCGTGGGACCGCCCGGGGACCAGCTGCGGCTGGCCCTGCTCGGCGACCTCGAACCACCGGCCCAGGCGGCACTGATGCAGCGCGGCCCACCGGACCGGGTCGACGTCCTCAAGGTGGCCCACCACGGCTCCGCCAACCAGGACTGGGACCTCACCGGTGCCTTGCACCCGACGCTGGCACTCATCTCCTGCGGCCACGACAACCCGTACGGGCACCCCGCCCCGCGCACCGTCGACCGGCTGAGCGCACTGGGCGCCACGGTGCTGCGGACCGACCGGGCCGGAGACATCGCAGTCCTCGGCGGCCACCGGCACCTCCGGATGGCCACCCACCCGCACCACCACCGGAGCTGAGCCGCCATGACCCACCGCACCGCCACCCGGACGGCCGCTCCCCGGACAACCGTTCTTCGTAGGACCGTTCCCCGTACGACTGTTCCCCGGGAGCCGTCACGGACGGCTCCCGCGGACTCACGCCCTCGACGTCACCGGACCTCGTCGTGCTCGGTGGCCGCTCCACCGGCCCCGGCCGCTCCACCGGTTCCGCCCGCCCTGCCGGCCCCGTCGGCGTTGGTGTCGAAGCGTTCGGTGCCCACCACACGGAGCAGTTCCAGGCATCCGGCCGCCGTGGTGCCGGGTGCCGGGGTGAACAGCAGCAGTCGCTGGTCCTCGGTCGGCGTCAGCAGCGCCTCGCAGTCCAGACTGATCGGGCCTATCGCCGGGTGCACCACGCACATCCGACTGGTCCGGCGCACAGCCACCTCGTGCAGCTCCCACAGCCGGGCGAACTCCTCGCTCGCTGCCGTGATCCGAGCCACCAGAGCCTCGGCCGCGGCATCCCGCGACCGCCGGGCCACCGCGGCCCGCAGGTCGGCGACATGCACCCGGCTCCAGTGGTCGCGTTCCTCCTCCGGGTACGCCTGGCGCACCGTCGGGTCGGTGAACCAGCGCCAGACCACGTTGCGGTCGTCCTCGCGGAGCGAGCACACGCTGCCGAAGAGCGCGGTGGCCATGGCGTTCTGGGCGAGCAGATCGCCGAGGTCGCTGACGATCTGAGCCGGCGTCTCCTTCAGCTGGTCCAGCAGGTGGAGCAACGCGGGGCGGACGTGGTCCCCGGCCTGTCGCCCGGCCGGCGGCCGATGCCCCGCCAGCAGGTGCAGGTGGTCCCGCTCGTCCTCCGACAGCCGCAGCGCCCGGGCGAGCGCGGCGAGCATCTGAACGGACGGCTGCGGGCCGCGGGCCTGCTCCAGCCGCGTGTAGTAGTCGGCCGACATGCCGGCGAGCTGAACGACCTCCTCACGGCGCAGGCCCGGCGTACGGCGGCGCGAGCCGGCGGGCAGCCCGACGTCCTGTGGGCTCAGCCGCTCGCGGGAGCGGCGGAGGAAGTCTGCGAGCTCACGACGGTCCATCTCCATGATCCCCATGATGCTGCGGCAGGAGGGCGGGTAGCCAGGGTCTGCCGATACCACCCTTCCCTGCCGGAGGTGAACGCCGCGGACCGCGCGACCCGGCAGCCACCGCGTCCCGCAGCCCCGGCCTCACAGCCGGACGTCGAGCGCCGCCACCCCCGCACCCGGCGTTGCCCCCGAACCCATCGGCAGGCCGGGCCGACCACCGCCGATCCGTCGGCCCACTGCCCCGAAGGGCTCACCGGCGCGCGGCCTCAGTCCTCCTCGCGCCAGCCGTCCTGGGCATCCGCGACCGCGTCGAGTTCGGCGAGCAGAGCGGGGGTCCAGCCGTCCTCGGGGGCCTCGAACACCAGCAGCCACTGGGCGTCCTCGGCGTCGTCCTCGCCGGCGAGCGCGTCCCGGACGAGCTCCGGGTCGTCGAGGTCGGGGCAGCGGGCGACGAGGTCCTCGCGGGCCTCGTCGGCGGCGTCGCGGTCGGGCAGGACGAGCAGTTGGCGGGCACGGTTCTTGATCACCGCACCATTCTGCAACCGCCCGCAGGGGCGTACGGTCCGGGGGTGTCACCGCACCGTGCGATCCTGGTACGCGATGGCCAGGAAGAGTGCACCCGACGACCTGCTCGCCCCGCTGACCCTCGCGGTCGGCCAGGAGGAGCTGCTGCTCGACCGCGCCGTGGCCGAGGTGGTGGCCGCCGCGAAGGTGGCGGACCCCGACACCGACGTCCGGGACCTCGCGCCGGGCGCCCTGCAGCCGGGCAGTCTCGCCGAGCTGACCACGCCCTCGCTCTTCGCCGAACGCAAGGTCATCGTCGTCCGGGCCGCCCAGGACCTCTCCGCCGACTCGGTGAAGGAGGTCAAGGCGTACATCGAATCGCCCGCCGACGAGGTGATCATGGTCCTCGTCCATGCGGGCGGCGCCAAGGGCAAGGGACTGCTGGACGCGGCGAAGAAGGCCGGCGGCCGCGAGGTGCAGTGCGCCAAGCTGACCAAGAACGGCGACAAACTCGCCTTCATCCGCAACGAGTTCCGCCGGCTCGGTCGTGCGGCGGCCCCGGAGACCTGCCAGGTGCTGCTGGACGCACTCGGCAGCGACCTGCGCGAGCTGGCGGCCGCGTGCAGTCAGCTCACGGCCGACATCGAGGGGACGATCGACGAGGCCGCGGTCGCCCGCTACTACAGTGGCCGGGCCGAGGCCACCGGCTTCGAGGTGGCCGACCTCGCGGTGACCGGCCGCGCGGCGGAGGCGTTGGAACGGCTCCGCTGGGCCCTGGCCGTGGGGCAGCCGCCCACCGGCATCACCTACGCGCTGGCCTCCGGCGTCCGGAGCATCGGCCGACTGGCCTCCGCCGGCCGGTCGATGCGCCCCGCCGACCTCGCCCGCGAGCTCGGCATGCCGCCGTGGAAGGTCGACCGCGTCCGCCAGCAGATGCGCGGGTGGACGGGCGACGGCGTCGCCGCTGCCCTGACCGCCGTCGCCGAGGCGGATGCTGCCGTCAAGGGTGGCGGCGACGATCCCGCCTACGCCCTGGAACGCGCTGTGGTCGCCGTGGCCCGCGCGGCCCGATCCGGCGCCCGCCAGTACTGACGGACACTCGCTACTGACGGACACCTGCGGGTTGCCTGCCGGCAGCGGACTGCCACGGGTGCCACCGCCGACGGTGGCACGGCCGACCCGCGACGCTGCCCGGCTGCCGCCTCAACCGCCGAGTGCCCGCAGCACCGCCCGGCTGTCGACCACCAGCGCCTGCCGGATCTGCTCCCGGTCCGGCACCGTCGTCTTGCCCTCCTGGAACGACCCCGACCAGCTCAGGTAGTACGTCAGGCCGCGATCCCTCACGTACAGCACATGGGTGATGTAGTGCCAGCTGGAGTCCGAACTGCTCGGGTCGTCCAGGTAGCCGAGGTAGGCCTCCTGCCCGAGATCGGGGACCGAGGTGATCTGGTACTTCCGCTGCTGCAGGCCCGACCGCTGCGCCTCGAACTCGGGCTCGGGGTCGACCGCCTTGTGCAACTGCGCCTCGACGTACAGGGAGACGTAGTCGGTGTCCGCACCGGTCTTCTTGAGGTACTGGCTGCAGTACATGTCGTCGAGCGCGGGATGCCGGGTCGCGTAGTGGTACGGCTTGCCGTACTGCGAGGGGTAGAGCTGCTCGAACGAGGTCAGTTTGGCCGTCGTGCAGATGTCGCTGACCAGGTGGTACGGGCCCGGACCCGGCGCCTTGCGTCCGGTGGCCACCAGCGAGGGCACCGTCAGCACGGCGGTGGCCCACACGGCGGACGCCACCAGGACGCCGCCCACCCCCCACAGCAACCCTCTTCGCGCGCCGCCCCCGTTCGGACGCCCCGAGCCGGAAACCCCGGGAGCGGCCCCGCCGGTGCCGGTCGCCGCGCCGGCTCCGCGCATGCCGCCCGGCCCGACGGTTCCGCCCGGTGCCGTCACCCCGCCCGGCGCGGCCGTGCCGACTGCACCGCCGAAGCCGCTGTAGGGGCCGGGTCCGTACGGGCCGGGCCCGGTGGTGCGGGAGGCCCCGGTGTGCGGTGGCGGCGGTGGTGTCGACATCGGAGCCCCCAGTGGCCGTCCGGCGAGATGGTAGGACCGAACCATACCGGTCAGCAGATCGTGACAGAGAGTTGCCGTTCGGCCGCACCGCGTGCTGTCTCCGTCGATGTTCGATGATCGACGCCCGACGTTCCTGCGCCCGACGTTCCTGCGCCCGACGTTCCTGCGCCCGACGTTCCTGCGCCCGACGTTCCTGCGCCCGACGTTCCTGCGGTGCGGGGCCTGGTGGTGCAAAAGCAGATTGCCCGCCCGGTGGGGACCGGACGGGCAATCGGTGAGGTGCCGGTGGACCGGCGCCTCGGTGGAGCTGTGTGTACCGCACCCGCGTGGCGAACGCAGGCCGCGTGTGTTCGATCAATCCAGCTGACCAGTAGAAACAGCCTCAAAGGCCGGTTGACCTGGGGAAACGCAATCCCGCGTTATCCCGCAAGATCCCGGCATGTCTGCCTCTCATGTGTACTGAATGTGTACTGCGAGAGAGGACGGCGCCGCCCGGTGGTTGCACACCTGGCGGCGCCTCAGCCGGGCCCCTATCTGACAGGGAGTCCGACCGTGAAGCACGACCCTACTCGCCTGCGCACCGCCGCGGTGAGACTCATCGACGGCACGACCGTCACTGTCCGTGAGCCGGCCTGGTGCCTCGGCCGCCACGACCAGGGCGAGCGCCTGGCCGACCTCGCCCACGGCGGGTCCACCACGTCGGCCGAGGTCGCCACCGACCTCGGGAACGTGTCGATCCTCGACGCCTGCCTCACGCAGTACCCGTACAGCGAGAACGTCGACGACCGCGGCGTCCGGGTGGCCGTCCTGCTCGGCTCGGCGTGGTACCAGTTCGACGAGAACGGCCTGTTCAACCTCGCCGACGCCCTCGCCCGGCACGCGGTCGAGCTCCGGATGCTGGCGCGCCAGCTCGGCGCCATCGAGGCGAAGGGGGCGGGGCTGTGAAGACGACTCCCGCACGCTGGCTGACCGGCGCTGCTGCGGCCGTGATCGTGGCCCTGACCGGCGCGGCGTTCTGGCTGAGCTACGCGCACCTGCACACCGTGGCGGCCGAGCACGGCCTCGGCGCATCCCCGGCCCGGGCGTGGGCGTGGCCGGCGACGTTGGACCTGTTCATCGTGGCGGGCGAGCTGCTGATGCTCCGGGCGTCCCTGGCCCGCTCCACCGACTGGTGGGCGGTCGGGCTGACTGTGGTCGGCTCGGGGGGCTCCATCGCCCTCAACATCGCCGGGGTCACCGGGACTGACCCGCTCGACTACGTGACCGCTGCGGTGCCGCCGACCGCCGCCCTGCTGGCCTTCGGGGCGCTCATGCGGCAGGTGCACGGGGCGCTGACCGCCGCCGAGCAGCCTGCCGAGGTTTCGCTGGCTGCCGTCGAGGAGCCCGTACCCGACCTGCTCGACGTCGTCGACGGCTCGGTGTACCCGGAGCCTGTACCCGCGCCGTACCCGGTCGATAAGGAGCGGGTACGCCTCGACTTCCTGCCGCTGCCGCAGTGGGCCCCGGCGGTCGTCGAGGAGCCCGCCCGGCCCCGGCCGGTGCTGGCCGCTGAGCAGCCGCGTACCCGCACCGAGGTGCACGTCGAGTACGTGCCCGAGGACGAGCCGGAGGCGGGTACGGGCGACGCCGAGGCGGAGCTGCTCGCCCGCGGCCGGGAGAGGTTCGCCGACCAGGTCGCGGACCGGAAGGTGCCCTCCATCAGGGAGATCCGTGCCGCACTCGGCGTTGGCCAGCCCCGCGCACAGCGGCTGCAGGACGCGCTCCGCGCCGATGTGGAGCAGGGGGTGACGGTGTGAGCGAGCAGCACGCCTGCACCTGCGGGCACGACCACAACCCGGCCCCGCATCTGCCGCAGCAGCCGATGTACCCGGCGCCGTACCCGGTGTACCCGCAGCCCCCGGCGCCCGTACCCGCCCGGCCGCTCGGCGGGTACATCGCGGCCGGCGCCGGTGCCGCCGCGGTGCTGATCCCGACCCTGCTCGCGGTGACCGCCGCCCTGCTCGCCGTCGGCCTGGCCGCCCTCGCCATCGCGGTCACGGCCCTGGTCGTCCGCTGG
This sequence comes from Kitasatospora sp. NPDC007106, assembly GCF_040634455.1. Taxonomy (NCBI): domain Bacteria; kingdom Bacillati; phylum Actinomycetota; class Actinomycetes; order Kitasatosporales; family Streptomycetaceae; genus Kitasatospora; species Kitasatospora sp. NPDC007106. Next base: position 28,050 of record NZ_JBEYFP010000009.1, on the reverse strand, counting down.
ATCATCCGCGACATGCGGCGCGGCTGACGGTTGCCCGTCCCCGCCCGCTTGCCGGGCGGGGGTGGGGAGCCGGGACAGCCTGGCCCGCACGGAGAGGACACCAGCATGGCGCGCAGAACGACCCAGACCGCAGCCCAGCCCCAGCCCGCCTGCCGCGGCTACTCGTGGTCCCTCTTCTACGGCAGCGACGACGAGTCGAAGGACCGCGCCGCCGCCCGCGAGGCGACCGCCAAGAGGCTTTGTGCCCGTTGCCCGATGCGACAGGCATGCCTCGACGAGGAACTCGCCCGCAAGCCGTTCGACCAGCACGGCGTGCGCGGCGCGATGACCGCCGACGAGCGGCGCGCCGAGATCGCCCGCCGTGCCGTCGCCAACCAGACCTGACCGCCGCCCGCTGACGGTTGCCCGTCCCCGCCCGCTTGCCGGGCGGGGGTGGGGAGCCGGGACGGCCCTGGCCCGCACCGAGGGGACACCGCGATGGACCAGCACGACCACAACGCCACCGACGACGGCGAGCTGCAGGCCCGCTGGGCCACCGAGATGACCGAGCGGGACGAGCGGCCCGGCCGCGACGAGCGGCCGCTCCGCCCCGAGACCCTCGACGCCTTCTTCGGCCTGCCGACCTTCAACAGCTGACCGACACCGACCGAGAGGACACCCTCATGACCACGATCCCGCCGAAGGCCAACGGCGCCAACGGCCACACCCGCAACGGCTTCGGGGGCGGCGCGACGTTCTCGCCCGGCTTCAACATCAACGTCAACAAGACCGTCCCGCCGCAGGGCGGCGCCGCGCCGGCGGCCGCCCCGGCTGGGCAGGGCGGGGGCAGCCAGCTGCCGGTGCCCGAGTTCCTGTCGCCGGCGGACGTGCGGAACTACTGCAACAGCCTGCGCAGCCTCGGCGTGGGCCTGCACTTCGAGGTCGCCATGGCCGCCGAGATCCTGTCCGCCGTCCTGGCCAACGTGCCGGACCCCGAGGGCCGGCCGTTCGGCTCGAAGCTGCGGGGCCGCCGGGTCGCCCGCAAGCTCCACAAGGCCGCCGAGGCGCTCAAGGACGCCGCGACCAACGCGGCCGGCGCCTACTCGGCGTTCCAGCAGGAGTACCAGGAGGAGCTGGGCCGGGTCCGGCACCGGGCGCGGCCGAGCACCGGCGGACAGCGGATCAACTGGACGAACCAGTAACAGGGAGGGACGAGAGATGAGCGAGAACAAGAACCGGGACGACCGGCACGACGAGCAGCTCAACGGCGGGTCCAGCGGCGCGGGCCTGCGCGCCTACCTCTGGCACCGGGCCAAGCCCTACAGCCCGCCGTGGGTCGGCGCGGCCGCGGTCGGCCTCGCCGGCGTCGGCGGGAACCTGATGTGGGACGGGTCCGCGGCCGGCGGCGTCGGCCTCACCCTGTCGTCCGTCGCCCTCACCGGCGCCGCCTGGTGGGCGGGCCGGAAGACCGACGCCGCCCGCCGGCTGCACTCCGCGGTCACGGTGGCGGCCGCCTCGTCCTGGGTGACCGCCGCCGCCCTCGCCGGGCCCGCCGCGGGCCCGCTGCCGGACCTGTACGTGATGGGCGGGGTGGTGGGCGCCCTGTCGTGGAACCTGCGGCAGGTGATGCGCCGCAACCCCGACGGCGGCACCGAGGAGTCGTCCGACACCGGGCTGCTGGCAAAGGTCGGCCTGGCCAAGGCCAAGCTCGGCGCGGCGAAGGTCGAGCCGAACCGGCTGACCGTGCCGATCTCGCTCCCGGCCGGCGAGGCGACGCACGACGACGTCACGAAGGCGCTGCCGCGGCTCGCGTCCGGCCTCGACGTGCCGACCACCGCGGTCCGGTACAGCCCGGACCCGGACTCGGCCCGGCGCGGCACCCTCACCGTCGTGCCGGTCGACATGCTCAAGGAGATCACCTGGTACCCGGGCGCCTCGACGCCCGGCGGGTCCGTCGCCGACCCGCTGGTGATCGGCACGTACGACAACGGGGACCGCCTGCAACTGACGCTGCCGCAGGCCGTACACCTGCTCATCATGGGCGTGACCGGCGCCGGGAAGACCGAGGGCGCCCTCGACGTCCTCGCCGAGATCCTCACCCGGCGGGACGTCATCGTGTGGCTGTCGGACCCCAAGCGCGGCCAGGACCTCGGCGAGGCGTTCGGCGGCTGCGACTGGGTGGTGCAGGACGGGCCCGGCGCCGAGGTCATGATCGAGGCGATCAAGGCGGCGATCCCCGCCCGTCAGCAGTGGCTCGGCTCCCGCGGGTACCGGTCCTGGTGCCCGGAGGCCGCCGAGGTGCAGGCGGACGGCTCGCCCGGCATGCCCTACCTGGTGGCGTGGTTCGAGGAGGCCGCCAACACCCTGCGGGCGGTCGACGAGGACGCTTTCACCGGCATCGCGCAGGAGGCCCGGTCCGCGGGCATCACCCTCGTCGTGTCGATGCAGCGCGCGTCCGGGTACCAGATCAGCACCGACACCCGCGCCTCCCTGCCGGCTGCGCTGTGCTTCGGCGTGGACGAGCGGGACGCCTCCTTCGCCCTGCCGTCCGACGTCCTCGACGCCGGCGCGAACCCCGGGGCGTGGGGCAACAAGCGGCCCGGGTACTGCTACCTCGTGTCCGCCGGGGTCGCCGAACCGCTGTGGGCCACGCCCGGCCGCACCTTCCGGTGCGACCCCGTGGTGCTGGAACACGCGGTGCGGGCGTTCGCCGGCGTCCGGGCGGCCGTCGACCCGGTCACCGCCGCGGCGGCCGGCGGCGCCGTGGGCCGGGCTTACACCGAGCGGGCCGCGGCCCGGCAGACCACCCGGGCCGCCCTCGGCCCGGCCGCCCAGGACGAGGACGAGATGGCCGACTCTCGCGTCGACCCCGAGGACGAGCACCTCAACGTCGAGGCCGAGCTCGCCGAGGCGGACGACAGCCCGATGTTCGCCCCGGACGGCGGCCACAAGCCGACCCCGGAAGAGGCCCGGTACCTGTTCGGCGAGGCCCTCGCCGAGTTCGAGCACCAGGGCCGCATGGTCGTCGGCCCGAAAGACTTCATGGACTGGTGCGAGGCCAACGGCTACTCCCGCCCGTGGGTGTCCGAGCGGCTCAAGGAGGCGGCCCTGTCCGGCCGGCTGGAGCCCACCGGCAAGCCCGGCCGGTGGCGCATCGTGCCCGCCCCCGCGATGGCCTGACACTGCCTGACAGTCAGGCCGCCCTGACACCCGAACCCCTAGGTAGGCGCGGCGTCAGACAGCCCTGACAGCCGCTCCTGACAGCACAGCGAGGCCCCGCCGAAGGCAGATCGGCGGGGCCTCGCCCATACCCTAGCCGCGCTACTCGGCCGCCGGCCGCGGCCGGCACCCGCAGCCCTCGGCAACGCACCTGCACCGGTACTCCGGCATCGGCTGCTGAGTCTGCGTCCGCAGGCCGCCGGGGCAGGCGTGGTGCGCGCCGAGCTGGCACTCGGCGGTGACGTACCGGCCGCCGAGCTTGAGGTCGAACCGGACGACCACGTCGGTGGTCTCCCGGTGCGGCGGCCAGACGTCGTCCGGGACGTGCGAGAGATCGGGCCGGGTGAGGCCGGTCGGCGAGACGGTCACGCCGCCTCCCGGTGCCGCTCGCAGACGACGACGGCCCAGCCGAGCGGGGCGCCGGGCTCGGCCGGCGTGGTGAAGGCGTGCCCGGCCGGGTGCAGGGGACCGGTGCAGTCGATGCCGCGCCAGCACTTGAGGCCGTGCAGCTGGTCGCGGTCGAGGCCGTCGGCGGAGCGCGCGTCCAGGACGGCCCGGGGGATCAGGTCAGCCATGACCAGCAAGTTAGGGCGGCAGGTTGCTCGGCCTCGGCCCGATTTCTCGGGATTTCTCCTACGGCCGACGGGGCTTCCCGGGGTTGCTCACGCGAGCGCCGCGCGGGCGCGGGCGATCAGCCGGTGCGCGGCCGGGCCGTACACCGCGGCCTGGTGCAGCTTCCCCCAGACCTTGCCGTACAGGGCGATGTCCGCCGGGTCGTCGAGCCACATCTCGGTGTTCCACGTCTCGACGATGGCGAGCCGGTCGTCGAAGATCCAGAAGCCGTGCTTCGGGATGACGCTCACCGGGGCGCCGAGCGGGACGATGCCGAGCTCGACAGTGTCGAGGCCGAGCAGGCCCCCGAGGCGGTCGAGCTGGGCGGCGAGGACGTCGGGCGGGCAGATCTGCACGTACAGGGCGGCCTCGGCCATGACGAACCGGAACCGCTTGCCGCTCTGGTACAGCGCCTCTTGGCGGCGAAGGCGGGCGCGTACGCCCTCCTCGATGTCCCGGGGCCCGTCGTGCAGGTCGCTCGCGTGGGTGAGCACGTGGCGGGCGTACTCGGCGATCTGGAACATGCCGGGGACGATGCCGGGCTCATACCCGGTCGTCACGGTCGTCTCCCGGGTGTGCGTCACTCCTGCCTCCTGGCGGGCCCGGTGGCCGCCGGCGAGGAGGCGTTTCCACGTGCGGTACCGGGACTCCAGGCCCTGCAATCGGCCCTTGAGCTCGGCCGCGGAACCGGGCTGGCCAACCGCCTCGGCCCACGCCTGGAGGTCGCCGGGGGTGGCCGTCTGGCGGCCGTTCTCGAGTTTTGACACCTTCGAGGCGGGCCAGCCCAACCGGGCAGCGAGGTCTCGCCCGTTCACGCCGGCCTCGGTGCGCAGCTCGCGCAGCCGCGCACCGAGGGACAGGCGGGCCTGCTGGAAGTCGGTACTCACACGCCGGAGAGTACGCGCGCGGTGAAGTCGACCGTAGGCACGGCGAAGTGCCAAGCGGCGTCGCGGGCCTGGCAGGCGGCGAGCACCTCGGCCGGGTCCTCGACGGTCTCGACGCCGAGGGTGTTGTCGGCGTCGTCGAAGTGGAAGCGCACCAGCGTGCGGGAGTCGAACAGCCAGAAGTCGACGGCGGGCAGGTCGAGCCGCTCGGCCTCGGCTCGCGGCAGGTTGCGGATGTCCTCGCCGGCCTCGACGTTGCCGAGCCCGGAGGCCATCAGGAACCGCTGTCCGAGGGTGGGCGGGTCGTCGACCAGGCGCACGCGCTCGAATCGCTTGCCGGCGGCCGTCTGGCGGCGCACGTTGGCGTGCCACGGGTTGTCCGCCTCGAAGGGCAGCGGCTCGCCGCGCCGGAACCGCTCGTAGCGCTCGGTGCCGACGTCGACCGCGTACCCGCGGCGGGTCTCCAGGCGGAACGCGGTGTGCTCGAAGTCCTCGAAGTGGTGGGCCATCGTCTCGAAGGGCTGGATGCCGGGCACCGGGGCTACTCCTTGGGCGCGAAGCGGGTCAGCAGGGCGCGGGGGACGACGACGAACGTCTCGGAGTCCTTGACGTCCCGCAGCTGGGCGAGCGCCTCCGGGTCGGTGAGCCGCTCGCCCTGCACGACGATGTCGCCGGTCTCGGTCTCGTACAGGGTGGGGCAGTTGCCGCTGTCGCTGGTGGTGCCGAGGAACCTGAGCTTCACGGTGCACTCCCTCTCTGCTGGATGAGACACCAGGATGGCGCCCGGAACGGTGCCCGGTGCTCGGAATACCGGAAGTGTGTCGGCTGCCGGCTGGCTGAGCTTCCCCTCGACTGACAGGTAGCCCTACGCTTGCCCCGCGCCGCTGCCAGCCCTACGGAGGTCTACGTGAAGTCGGTGTTCTTCTACGTCCTGGCGCTGGTGCTCGGATTCATGGCGATCTCCGCTGCTTCCGGCGTTGTGAAGGCTGTCGGCGATCTCGTGACGACAAACACTGGCTTCGGCATTAGTGCAGCGGTCCTGGACTTCGCGCTTTTCGCAGGCATTGCAGCTGCGTTCGGCGCTGGCGCACGGTGGGCGTGGCGCAAGGGCAGCGGTCCGAAGCCGGCACGTGCTGCCGGCCAGCCGGATGTATCTCCCCGGCGCCCGTGGGAAGGCCGGTAAGCGCTGCCGCACAGCGAAGCGCCCGGCCGCCACTACGGCAGCCGGGCGCTTCGCGTGATGTCAGTCGAGGAGTAGACGCCGGTCTTGGGCGAGGCGGTGGGCCGCGGCGAGGACTTCCTCGCGGTGCTCGGTGAGGATCACGCGGGCCCGCCGACGGGCGTCGTGCACGCCCATGGCGCTGTCCGTGTTGCGGACGAGTACCTGGAGGTCGTGGCTGAAATCCCGCTGCATGCAGGCAGGGAAGGCGTTGTACCGGAACTCGGTGATCCAGACCTCGGCAGCCGCGGCGACGATGGCCGAGGCGAGGCGCGATGTGCTCTGGAAGTTGGTCACCCCGGACCGGCCTCCCTCGTCGACCACGGCCTCGACGGGGCCGAGGCCGAGCACGTGGGCCACGACGGCATGGGCGGCCTCGTGTTCGCAGGTGTTCTGCAACTCCACGTCGTCCGGGTTGAGCCGCCGGCGGTTCCAGTCGTCAGGGTCGCCGGCCGGGTGACGCCGGCCTCCCAGGGCGCCGGAGTTGAGGAGCGATGTGGTCAGGTCGTTGCCGAGCGAGCGCCACGAGTCGACAGCCTTCCGGGCGTCGCTGTTGAGCTGGGCGTACATCTGCCAAGCGATCTGCTCAAAGCTGGCCGCCATCGCGGTCCCCCTTCCCCGCCGTGTCGGCGGGCTCGTAGCCGTACATCCTCAGCGCGTCGTCGACCTGGCGGACCCGGTCGGCCAGGCCGCGGGCCTCGTAGCCGGCGCGCTCTCGGAGCAGCGCCGACACCATCGGGTTCTCTGCGGCCGGGGCCGGTTCTTCCTGACGCTCCGGAAGAACCGGCCCACCCCACCACTGCACCACCATCCCTACTGCCTCCCGCCGTTGGCGACGACGCAGAGGCAGCGCCCTCGCACGGTCCTGGCCGGTCCCTGGGCGCCTACCGGGCCGGCCGGTGTCCCCGCAGCCGGGCGATCTGCCGGCCTGCGGTGCGTGGGCTCAGAGAGCACCCCGGCGGCGGTCCCCGTACGCGAGGACCGCCGACCGGTCGAGGAGCCACCGCCCCGCGAGCTGGCGGCCCATGCCTTCGGCGGCCAGCTGGCGTACGCGCCTCTCACCGAGGCCGAGAACGGCGCTCGCCTCCGTCGTGGTGATCTCATGAGGCAACGGTGCCTCGACTTCCGGAATGTCAGTTTCCGCACTGCCGTTGGCGGCATGCGGCAGGGCCTCGTACAGGAGGGCGGCCCGGTGGATTGCCCGCCGTGTCGCCTCGACCTCCGGGCGCATCCACGGCGCCATGGTGGCGAAGATGCGCGTGACGTCGGGCGAGGCCAAGATGCGGTCCAGGACGTGCGCGCTCACCCCCGAGACGAGGGCGGCGCCCTCTACGTAGGGCCGTGCTTCCAAGGCGGTTCCTCCTTCATGATCGGCGACAGTCGATTTGGCGGGGAGAGAGGCGGAAGGCTTGGGCGCGGGGCCTCCCAGCGGGCCGCCCTAAAAACCGGTGTCCCGTCATCTCCGCAGGTAGCAAATTCGGAGACAGGGTCAGACGGGGGCGTCGCAACCGGGGTGTGTGGTCTCGCCCGCCGAGGCGTGGACAGGGTCCAGCGGGAAGCGACAGACCGCGCAGTCGACGCCCGCCTCGGTCACTCCCCGTGTCTGGTCTGCCGAAGGTGACAGCGAAGGTGCCGAAGGCGCCAGCACTCTGGGGCCTGGCACCTTCGGCACCTTCGTGTCACCTTCGTTGGAGTCGGTCACGCTCAGTACCCACACCCAGCCCTTGCCGAATCCGGACTTCTCGGACGTGACACCTGCCTTGGCGCGGGCGCGCTGGAGGGTCCGCTTGGCGATGCCGTCCTTCTCGGCAGCCTTGATGACGTCGCCGGCCGACGCCTCGCCGCCGTTGTCGGCGAGGTAGTCGCGCAGCCACTCGACGGCCTCGTCCCGCTCGCTCGCGTCCTCGCGGTCGGTCGTCGCAGAGAGGGTGTCCTCGACGCTGCGCTCAGCAATCCCCGTCCACTCCAAACGGCCGACGTTGGCCACGCCCTTCGGCGTCTGCACGTCGGTGCCCTCGATGCGGTAGCCGAGGGACGGCAGGTCGAGGAGCCGACCGAGGCTGTTCTTGGTCTGCGTCATCACCTGCTGTTCGCCCTCGGGGTCGCGCGCGAACGCGAGGATGGCCCGCGCCAAGTCCTTGAACGCGCCCGAGCCCGAGATCAGTTGGGAGGCGTCGGAGCCCGCCGCCTTGTTGAAGTGCGCGATGCCGAGCGTCAGGGCCTTCGTACGCTCCGCCATTCGTACGAGCGGTTCGAGAGCCTGCCGCACGTCCTGTGTGCGGTGTGCGTCCGTCTTTCCCCCGAGGGTGGACATCAGCGGATCAACGATCAGCGCTGCGGCGCCGTACTCGGCGATGGCCTTCTCGATCAGGTCGACGTCCATCGGCAGCGAGATCATCGTCTCGCCCCGGAGGATGTCCTCCGCCTCCACCCGATAGACGTAGTCGAGATCGGCGCCAGCCGCCATCAGCCGGGGAACGAGCGTCCTCGACCACGAGTCCTCGACCGCCGCGTAGAACACGGCCCGCGGGTGACCGTAGAAGGTGCCGGGCAAGGTGCCGCGGGACAGCTGAGCGGCGAGCCAGATACCGAAGGACGACTTGCCGGTGCCTTCCCGGCCGGCGGCGAGGGTGAGCGCTCCGGCCGGGATGCGCCCCTCGCCGAGCTCGGGTTCCCAGGCCCAGATGACTGGCTCAGGCTCGATGTCCCGGGCCCTGGTGAGGACCAGACGCCGCGTCGACTCGCCGGGCGCCGGCTCGTCCTCGTACGCGGGCGGCGGCCCGTACTTCTCCCAGATCGCACCCTCGTGGGTGTCGTGGTCGGTCACGCGGCGATCTCCTGTGCGGTGAGGTACTTGCCGGGCTGGCCGGGGATGGCGATCGGAGGCCATCCCGGTGTTGCGCGAAGCGTGGTCGGCGGCGGAAGGCGGCGCAGCGCGCGGACCTCGGCTGCGCTGGGCGCTCCGCGCAGTTCTGCGAGGCGCTGCCGCACGGGCGCCCAGGCGGCGGCCTCGGCTGCATCCATGGCGGCGGTCCACTCGCGAAAGAGGTGCTCTTCGAGGTGTCGCACGAAGGCATCCAGCAGGATGGGACTCATTTCCATGGCGGCCGCCAGCTGGGCCCGGTGGTGGTGGCGGTGGAGCCACCCGTACCGTGTTCCATGACGTGCTCCTTATCTGGCAGCAAGTCCCGGGTCTTCCTAGCCGTCGACCAGGACTTGCTGCGTGTCGGGAGCGTCAGGCCCCTGCTCGGACGGCAATCCGAACAGGGGCCGTTCGCATTCAGGCAGCGACTGTCTGCGCGTCGAGCCACTTCTCGACGTCGCGGCGGCGGTAGCGGATGCGTCCGCCTCGCCCGGGGGTGAGCTTGATGAAGTCCGGCCCGACGCCACGCCAGCGGTAGTTCGCGAGCGTCTGGGGGGCGATTCCGTATGCGGCGTGCACTTCGCGCGGACTGAGAAGCTCGGACGCGGCCACTGTAGCTCCTAGTGAGTTGACTTTAGAAGCAGTCAGGGTCAAAGTAGACCCATGCGAAGGACGATAGCAGAACATCTGGAGCTAAGGCAGATTCACCTTGCGCCTAACCTGGGGTGCATGACTGAGCAGCGAAAGGCCGGCCGAGGCGCCGTGGAGATGGGTCCTACCTCTGCCGCTGTTGCGGCCAACACGCGGAGGGTCCGCGAGCGTCGCGGCCTTTCGACGTACCAGCTGTCCCGCGCGCTCCAGGAGGTCGGCAGGCCCATCACGCCGTCGGCGATCTCCAAGCTGGAACGGGGGGAGCGGCGTGTGGATGTTGACGACCTCATGGCGCTCGCGGTCGTTCTCGGCGTTTCGCCCTCGGCGCTGCTCCTGCCGATGGACGACTCGCCGAACAGCAGCGTCGAGGTGACAGGCGCTGGCGCGGTCTCGGCGGAGGACGCCTGGGACTGGATTGACGGCCGTCGACCGCTCAGGGTCGTCCATCGGGACGTCGGTGCCGCCCTGCTGGAGTTCCAGCTGTACGGCCGACCGCCGCACCGCCGCGGCCAGGCGCCGCGTGGGGAGAACGCCACCTACATCGACGACGTCAACCGGTACCTGCGAGAGCTCGGGTTCGAGCCGGAGCTCATGGAGGACGGCATGGTGCGGATGGTGCCCCGCCGGACCGGACGGGGTGACTGATGGCCCGAGTCTGGATCGAGGACCGCGCGAAGCAGAAGGACTACCTCGCCGCCATGGAGAAGTGGCGCGAGGCGAAGAAGGCCGGCAGCAAGCGGGCCGAACCCGGCCGGTGGCGGGTCCGCTGGTACGGGCCGGACGGCAAGCCGAAGGCGCTCACCTTCGCGAAGCTGCCGGCCGCCGAGAAGGAGCGCCAGGCGATCGCCGAGCGGCTCGACAAGGGGACGTACCGCGACCCGAAGCAGGGCAAGACGCTCGTCTCCGAGGTCGCCGAGCAGTGGTTCGGCTCCCTCCGCCGCCCCGGTGAGCGGACGAAGGGCGACTACCGCGAGCTGCTCGACCTCTACGTGCTGCCGAAGTGGGGCACCTGGTCGGTGGCCGCGGTCCGCTGGGAGGACGTCTCCGAGTGGCTGACCGAGCTCTGCAACACGCCGGGCAAGCGGGGCAGGGTGCTGTCCCCGGCCCGCATCGGCAAGACGCACCTCGTGCTCAGCATGGTGATGAAGTACGCCGTCAAGACGGGGAAGATCACCACGAGCCCGACCGTCGACCACGAGCTCCCGCAGGACGAGGACGACGACGATCACGTCTACCTCACTCACGCGCAGGTCGCCGACCTGGTCGAGGCAGCCGGCCCGAACGGCACGCTCCTCCTGGTCCTCGCCTACTGCGGCATCCGGTGGGGCGAGGTGTCGGCCCTGCGGGTCGGCAGGGTGCAGCTTGACGCCCGCCGGCTGCGGATCGTCCAGGCGTACACCCGGAAGCGGGGCGGCGGCCTCCTACTCAAGGACGTCAAGAACCACGAGAAGCGCTCCGTGCCCCTGCTCGCATCCGTGGTGCCGGACCTCCGCGCGCTCGTCGGCTCCCGCGGCCCTGATCGACTGGTGTTCACCGGCCAGGACGGCGAGGCGCTCGGGTACGGCGAGTTCCGGTCGAGCATCTTCGACCCGGCGGTGAAGGCCGCGGGCCTGGCCGAGCTCGGCCTGACCCCGCACAAGCTGCGGCACACGGCGGCGTCGCTCGCCATCGCGGCCGGCGCGGACGTGAAAGTGGTGCAGCAGATGCTGGGCCACAAGTCGGCGGCGATGACGCTGGACGTGTACGGGCACCTGTTCCCGGAGCGTCTGGACGAGGTGGCCGACGCCCTCGACATCGGCCGTGCGAGCGCACTCGCGGCTCGAACTGCGCTCGCCGCGTAGCGGGGGAGATCAGATCCATGTGTACAAAATGCGTACTGCCCGCCCGGTGTGTACCGGACGGGCAGTAGTGGAAGGCCCTTTGAGCTGGCACTTCCGGTGAAGCTGTGTGTACCGCACCCGCGTGGCGAACGCAGGCCGCGTGCGGTACGGAGTCGTGCGTCTCGGGGCTCCGGGTAGAGGGCCGGTGCGGTCCGAGAAAGGGTGGTCGACGGTGCGGGTAGAGGGCCGCGATCTCGCCGACCTCCGGGGCGGGCCCGGGGTGGGGCCGTCACCGCCCGAGGCGGTGGGGCGTCCGCGACAATCAGGCGGCGTTGACCAGCTTGGTGATCGCCGACTTCTTGTTGGCGGCCTGGTTCTTGTGGATGACGCCCTTGCTGGCGGCCTTGTCGAGGGCCTTGGCGGCCTCGCGGGCCAGCACGGTGGCCTTCTCGTTCTCGCCGGCGGCAGCGGCCTCACGGGCCTTGCGGATCGCGGTCTTCAGCGAGGACTTGACGGCCTTGTTGCGCAGGCGCGCCTTCTCGTTGGTCTTGTTGCGCTTGATCTGGGACTTGATGTTCGCCACGAATGAGCCTCAGTCTGTGTGGAACGGTCTCGACGGTTGCACCGGAGCGGCTTCGGACCAGCTGAGAGGGCATGCCGAAACCAGGTGCAGCGCCCCACGCTACCAGGGGCGGTCGGCCGTCCCCAAACCGGACGCACCGCCGGGCGCCCCACCGGGCTCCCCACCTGAGGGCGCCCCTTCGAACCCCCGTAACGGGGGAGCCCCGTCCCGGCCGCAGGCCCCGCCCTGCCGGAGGGGGCCGTTCATGGGGGCCGCTCATGAGGGGGTCGCTCATGAGGGGTCGCTCATGAGGAGGCCGCGTCCTCGTCGCTGGTCGTCACCGGTCCGACGGCTCGACCGGCCCTGCCGTCAGCACCGGCTCCCCGTAGTGCTCCACCACGGGAAACGGCTCGTAGAAGTGGTGCAGCAGCTCCCGCCACCGCAGGTACTCGGCGGAGCCGCGGAAGCCCTCGGTGTGGTCGGCGAGCGTCTCCCACTCCACCTGCAGCAGGAAGCGCGAGGTGCCGCCCTCGTCCAGGCAGCGCCGCAGCTCCAGCGAACGGAAGCCGCGCTGGACGGCGATCAGCGGCCGGGCCTCGGCGAAGGCCGCGAGGAAGGCCTCCTCCTCGCCGGGCCGGACGTTCAGCAGCGCACTTTCGAGGATCATGGACGGCCATCCTTCCGGATCCGCGCGCCCTCGGGGAACGCCGCACCCGGGTGCGGCCCCGCACCCGGCCCATCCCCACCGAGGGGCCCCGCGGACCGCTCCCGGTCGCCACCCCCCACCGAGGGGCCCCGCGGACCGCCCCTGACCCGCACCCGACCCACCCCCGACCCGCCCCTGACCCATCCCCGACCGGCTCGCCGCCACGGCGGCTCGGGCTCGTGGGAGGATAGGGAGAGCCATTATCGATCGGACGAGACCGTCCGGTCCCCGGGAAGCCGGTCAGCGATGACCTGGACACCCCGGCCCCCGGACCACACGGAGAATCGGACCAAGGTGCCCGCGACCCCCAGCAATGTGCCAGAGCCCAGCCGGACCGACCCGGCGGTGATCCGCAACTTCTGCATCATCGCCCACATCGACCACGGCAAGTCGACGCTCGCCGACCGGATGCTGCAGATCACCGGTGTTGTCGACCCGCGGCAGATGCGTGCCCAGTACCTCGACCGCATGGACATCGAGCGCGAGCGCGGCATCACCATCAAGTCGCAGGCCGTCCGCCTCCCGTGGGCGCCGAAGACCGGCGCGAACGCGGGCACCACGCACATCCTCAACATGATCGACACCCCGGGCCACGTGGACTTCACGTACGAGGTGTCCCGCTCCCTGGCGGCCTGCGAGGGCACCATCCTGGTGGTCGACGCGGCCCAGGGCATCGAGGCGCAGACCCTCGCCAACCTCTACCTGGCGCTGGAGAACGACCTCACGATCATCCCGGTCCTCAACAAGATCGACCTGCCGGCCGCCCAGCCCGAGAAGTACGCGGCGGAGATCGCGCACATCATCGGCTGTGACCCGGCGGACGTGCTCAAGGTCAGCGCCAAGACCGGCCTCGGCGTCGAGGACCTGCTGGACCACATCGTCGACAACATCCCGGCCCCGGTCGGCGTCAAGGACGCCCCGGCCCGAGCGATGATCTTCGACTCGGTCTACGACTCCTACCGCGGCGTGGTCACCTACGTCCGTGTGGTCGACGGCCAGCTGACCAAGCGCGAGCGCATCGCGATGATGTCCACCGGCGCCACCCACGAGCTGCTGGAGATCGGCGTCATCTCGCCCGAGCCGAAGGTCGCCGACGGCCTCGGCGTCGGCGAGGTGGGCTACATCATCACCGGTGTGAAGGACGTCCGGCAGTCCAAGGTGGGTGACACGATCACCTCCATGCACAAGGGCGCCACCGTGCCGCTCGGCGGCTACAAGGACCCGCGCCCGATGGTGTTCTCCGGCCTCTACCCGCTGGACGGCTCGGACTACCCGCTGCTGCGCGACGCCCTCGACAAGCTGCGCCTCAACGACGCCGCGCTCGTCTACGAGCCGGAGACCTCGGTGGCGCTCGGCTTCGGCTACCGCTGCGGCTTCCTCGGCCTGCTGCACCTGGAGATCATCCGGGAGCGCCTGGAGCGCGAGTTCAACCTCGACCTGATCTCCACCGCCCCCAACGTGATCTACCGCGTGATCATGGAGGACGGCAGCGAGCACACCGTCACCAACCCGAGCGAGTTCCCCACCGGCAAGATCGCCGAGGTGTTCGAGCCGGTCGTGCGCGGCACCATCCTGGCGCCCAACGAGTTCGTCGGCGCGATCATGGAGCTCTGCCAGTCCCGCCGCGGCAGCCTCCAGGGCATGGACTACCTCTCCGAGGACCGCGTCGAGCTGCGGTACACCCTGCCGCTCGCGGAGATCGTCTTCGACTTCTTCGACCAGCTGAAGTCCAAGACCCGCGGCTACGCCTCGCTCGACTACGAGCCCATCGGCGAGCAGTCGGCCAACCTGGTGAAGGTCGACATCCTGCTGCACGGCGACGCGGTGGACGCCTTCTCCGCGATCGTGCACAAGGACAAGGCCTACAACTACGGCGTCATGATGGCGGGCAAGCTGCAGAAGCTGATCCCCCGCCAGCAGTTCGAGGTGCCGATCCAGGCCGCCATCGGCTCCCGGGTCATCGCCCGCGAGACCGTCCGCGCGATCCGCAAGGACGTCCTCGCGAAGTGCTACGGCGGTGACATCTCCCGTAAGCGGAAGCTGCTGGAGAAGCAGAAGGAGGGCAAGAAGCGCATGAAGATGGTCGGCCGGGTGGAGGTCCCGCAGGAGGCCTTCATCGCCGCGCTGTCCACCGATGCGGAAGCCCCCAAGGAGAAGAAGTAGCGGTACCGCGTACGGCGGAGGCCGCCGCCCGGGCGAACCGGGTGGCGGCCTCCGCCGTTCTCCGCGCAGGGGGCGCGCTCACTTCACGTGCGCGAGCTTCTCCGGGTTCACCACCACGTACGCCTCGGTGATCCGCCCGTCGGTGACGGTGAAGGCGATCACGCCGGCCACCACGCCCGGCGAGGAGTGGACCACCAGGCCGGGTTCGCCGTTGACCTGGGCGAAGGAGACCGTCGCCTCGGCGCTCATGAACTTCGCCACCAGGCCGACCACCAGCCGGGAGACCCGGTCGGCGCCGACGATCGGCCGCACGCCCGCGCTGACCACGCCGCCGCCGTCCGAGTGCCAGACGACGTCCGGGTCGAGCACCGCCAGCAGCGCCTGGAGGTCGCCGCCGGCCGTGGCCGCGGCGAAGGCGCTCACCGCCTGCCGGTGCTCGGCCGGGTCGACGGTGCTCCGGCGGCTGCCGTCCTTCACCCGCCGCCGCGCCCGGGAGGCGAGCTGGCGGGCGGCCTCCGGGCTGCGCTCCAGGGTGGCGGCGATCTCGTCGAAGCCGACCGAGAAGACGTCGTGCAGGACGAAGGCCGCCCGTTCGGCCGGGGTGAGCTGCTCCATCACGGTGAGCACCGCCATCGACACCGACTCGCCGAGCTCGGCGAGGTCGGCGGGGGAGCTCTCGTCGGCGACCAGCGGCTCGGGCAGCCACTCGCCGTAGTACTCCTCGCGGCGCACCCGGGCCGAGCCGAGCTGGTCGTAGCAGAGCCGGGTGACCACGGTGGTGAGGAAGGCGCGGGGTTCGGCCACCGCGGCGCGGTCGGCGGACTGCCAGCGCAGCCACGCCTCCTGCAGCACGTCCTCCGCGTCGGCCACCGAACCGAGCAGCCGGTAGGCGACGGCGCCCAGGTAGCGCCGGTAGGTCTCGAACGGGTCGGCGAGCGCCGCATCGGTGTCGGTCACCCGGCCACGCTAGCGCGATCTTGCCCGGGCGGGACGGACGTCCGCCGCACCCGCGGCCATGACCTGCCCCACAGCACCGGCCCGGACACGCCTCGGGGGAGGCCCGGTGTTCCCGGACCTCCCCCGACGCCCGGGACGCCGTCGCGCCGGCCCGGCTCAGTCGACCTCGGCCACCGCCTCGGCGAACTGCGCCTGGTAGAGCCGCGCGTACGCGCCCTCCGCCGCGATCAGCCCGTCGTGCGAGCCCTGCTCGACGATCGAGCCGTTCTCCATCACCAGGATCACGTCGGCGTCCCGGATGGTGGAGAGCCGGTGCGCGATCACGAAGCTGGTGCGGCCGGTGCGCAGCCGCGCCATGGCCTTCTGGATGAGCACCTCGGTGCGGGTGTCGACCGAGCTGGTCGCCTCGTCCAGCACCAGGATGGAGGGCTGGGCGAGGAACGCCCGGGCGATGGTGATCAGCTGCTTCTCGCCCGTGCTGACGCCGGTGCCCTCGTCGTCGATCACGGTGTCGTAGCCGTCCGGCAGGGTGCGGACGAAGCGGTCGACGTGGGCGGCCTTCGCGGCCTCCACCACCTGCTCGCGGGTGGCGCCCGCGGCGCCGTACGCGATGTTGTCGGCGATGGTGCCGCCGAACAGCCAGGTGTCCTGGAGCACCATGCCGATGCCGGAGCGCAGCTCCTCGCGGGACATCGCGGCGATGTCGACCCCGTCCAGGGTGATCCGGCCGCCGCTGACCTCGTAGAACCGCATCAGCAGGTTGACCAGGGTGGTCTTGCCCGCGCCGGTCGGGCCGACGATGGCGACGGTCTGTCCGGGCTCGACCTTCAGCGACAGGCTCTCGATGAGCGGCTTCTCCGGCTCGTAGCTGAAGGCGACGTCCTCGAAGGCGACCCGCCCGGCCAGCTCCGCGGGGCGTTCCGGCATGGCCGGCTCCGGGGTCTGCTCGGGGGCGTCGAGCAGTTCGAAGACCCGCTCGGCGGAGGCCACGCCGGACTGCACCAGGTTCGCCATCGAGGCGACCTGGGTGAGCGGCTGGCTGAACTGCCGGGAGTACTGGATGAAGGCCTGCACGTCGCCGATGGAGAGCGCGCCGCTCGCCACCCGCAGACCGCCGACCACCGCGACCAGCACGTAGTTGAGGTTGCCGATCAGCATCATGGCCGGCTGGATTATGCCGGAGATGAACTGGGCCCGGAAGGCGGAGTCGTACAGCGCCTCGTTCTCGCGGGCGAAGATCTCCGCGGCCTCCTTCTGGCGGCCGAAGGTCTTCACCAGGGTGTGCCCGGTGTACATCTCCTCGATGTGGGCGTTGAGCGCGCCGGTCGTCTTCCACTGGGCGACGAACTGCGGCTGGGCCCGCTTGCCGACCCGGGCGGCGACCACGACCGACAGCGGCACCGAGATCAGCGCGATCACGGCCAGCAGCGGGGAGATCCAGAACATCATCCCCAGCACGCCGACGATGGTGAGCAGGGAGTTCACCACCTGGCCGGTGGTCTGCTGCATGGACTGGCCGATGTTGTCGATGTCGTTGGTGACCCGGCTGAGCACCTCGCCGCGGGGCTGGCGGTCGAAGTAGCTGAGCGGCAGCCGGGAGATCTTCGCCTCGACGTCGGCACGCAGCCGGAAGACCGCCCGCTGGATGGCGGTGGTGGCGAGCCGGCCCTGGAGGATGCCGAAGACGGCGGAGACCACGTAGATGGCCAGCACCCAGAGCAGCACGGTGCCGATGGCGTCGAAGTCCATGCCCTGGCCGGGCGTGAACGGCACGGTGGAGAGCATGTCGGCGACGCCGCCCTCGCCCTTCGCCCGGAGCCCCTCCAGCACCTGCTGCTTGGTGGCACCGGCCGGGGCCTGGGCGCCGACCACGCCGGCGAAGATCAGGTCGGTGGCGTGGCCGAGGACGTACGGGCCGGCGACCGCGCAGCCGATGCTGACGGCGCCGAGCGCCAGGACGCCGTACAGCAGTCGGCGTTCGGGGCGGAGGGTGCCGAGCAGCCGCCGGCCCGAGCCCTTGAAGTCCATGGACTTCTCGGCGCCCTGGCCGCCCATGAAGCGGCCGGGGCCGGCCGGGCCGCGCCGGGCGGCGGCCTCCTGCGAGGCGCTGCGGGGCTTCTGACCGGGGGTGGTCACGCCGCCTCCTGTTCGGTGAGCTGGGAGAGGACGATCTCCCGGTAGGTCGGGTTGTCGGCCATCAGCTCCTGGTGGGTACCGCTGCCGACCACGGAGCCCTCGTCGAGCACGATGATCCGGTGGGCGTCGCGGATGGTGGAGACACGCTGGGCGACGATGACGACCGTGGCGTCGGAGGTCTCGGCGGCCAGGGCCCGGCGCAGCTTGGCGTCGGTGGCGTAGTCGAGGGCCGAGAAGGAGTCGTCGAAGAGGTAGATCTCCGGCTTGCGGACGAGCGCGCGGGCGATCGCCAGGCGTTGCCGCTGGCCGCCGGAGACGTTGGAGCCGCCCTGGGAGATCGGGGCGTCCAGGCCCTCCGGGAACTTCTCGACGAACTCCTTGGCCTGGGCGGTGGCCAGTGCCTCCCAGAGTTCGTCGTCGGTGGCCTCGGGCCGGCCGTAGCGGAGGTTGGAGGCGACGGTGCCGGAGAAGAGGTAGGGCTTCTGCGGGACCACGCCGATGACCTCGGCCAGCCGGGACGGGTCGATCTCCCGGACGTCCACGCCGTTGACCAGGACCTGGCCGCCGGTGGCGTCGAAGAGCCGGGGGACGAGGCCGAGCAGGGTGGACTTGCCGGAGCCGGTGGAGCCGATGATCGCGGTGGTCTCGCCGGGGCGGGTGAGGATGTCGATGCCGCGCAGGACGGGCGCCTCGGCGCCGGGGTAGCGGAACTCGACGTCGCGCAGTTCCAGCCGGCCGCGGCCGTCGAGCTGGGTCACCGGGGCGGTGGGGGCCACGATGCTCGACTCGGTGGTGAGGACCTCCTGGATGCGCTCGGCGCAGACCTCGGCGCGCGGCACCATCATGAACATGAAGGTGGCCATCATGACGCTCATGAGGATCTGCATGAGGTAGGAGAGGAAGGCCGTCAGCGCGCCGATCTGCATCCCGCCGCTGTCGATCCGGTGGGCGCCGAACCAGAGCACGGCGACGCTGGAGATGTTCACCACGGACATCACGGCGGGGAACATGAAGGCCATCAGGCGGCCGACGCGCAGCGACACGTCGGCGAGGTCCTGGTTGGCGCCGCCGAACCGCTCCTGCTCGTGGCCGTCCTTGACGAACGCCCGGATCACCCGGATGCCGGTGATCTGCTCGCGCAGTATGCGGTTGACGCCGTCGATGCGCTGCTGCATGCCGCGGAACTGCGGGCGCAGCCTGCGGACCAGCAGGACGACCACGATGCCGAGCAGCGGGACGACGGCGAGCAGCAGCGCGGAGAGCGGGACGTCCTGGTTGAGCGCCATGACGATGCCGCCGACGCACATGATGGGCGCGGCCACCATCAGGGTGAACGCCATCAGCACCAGCATCTGGATCTGCTGGACGTCGTTGGTGGTGCGGGTGATCAGCGAGGGGGCGCCGAACTGGCCGAGCTCGCGGGAGGAGAAGCCCTGGACCCGGTCGAAGACGGTGGCGCGGATGTCCCGGCCGATGCCCATCGCCGTCCGGGCGCCGAAGTAGACGGCGCAGATCGAGCAGACCGCCTGGGCGAGCGAGACGGCGATCATCACGCCGCCGATCTGCAGGATGTAGCCGGTGTCGCCCTTGATCACGCCGTTGTCGATGATGTCGGCGTTCAGCGTGGGCAGGTACAGGGCACCGATGGTGGAGACGAGCTGGAGGAGGACCAGCAGCAGGATCGGTTGGCGGTAGGGCCCCAGATGGGCCCGCAACAGTCTGATCAGCACCGTGACACTCTCGTCCTCGACGCGGATGCGCGCATCCTCATTTAGGTCTACTCGCGACTGGGTATTTCGTGCTAGGACCGCCCCAGTCGCCGGGGCGGACCCTCCTGCACTGCAGCTCCGACGGTGTGCCAGCTGTCCGGACCCCCTTACGGAACGGCCGATCACGCCCTAGGCTGCTGCCTGGTTCTTGTTACTTGCTGGTTAACAAGGCGGGCCGGGCCAGGCTGCCCCCACGGCCGCCCGTCCCTCACCCTCGGCCACCCGCCCCCCGGAGGTCCTCGTTGAGTTCCGTGCAGTCCATGATCGAGCGGCGTCCGCCCTCCGTGGCCCATCTCTTCCTCAGCAGGGTAAGGGCCACGCCCGACGGTGAGGCCTACCGGTACCCCGTGCCGGTCGACGAGCATGCCGCCGACGGCGCGCCCGGTGCCGAGCAGTGGCGCTCGCTGACCTGGGCGCAGACCGCGGAGCGGGTCAGAGCGGTCGCGGCGGGCCTGATGTCGCTCGGTATCGAGGCGGAGGACCGCGTGGCGGTCTCCTCGACCACCCGGGTCGAGTGGATCATCGCGGATCTCGGGAACATGTGCGCCGGCGCTGCCACCACCACCGTGTACCCCAGCACCAATGCGGACGAAACGGCGTTCATCCTCGCCAACTCGGCCAGCCGGGCGATGTTCGCCGAGAACGAGAAGCAGCTCGCCAAGGCGGTCGAGCGGAAGGCCGAGCTGCCGGCCCTCGAAACGGTGATCCTCTTCGACGCCCCCGCCGGTGAGCCGGAGACGGCCGGGCTGACCGTGATCACCCTGGCGGAGCTGGAGGAGCGCGGCGCCGCGTACCTCGTCGACCACCCCGACGCGGTCGACAAGGCCGTCGACGCGCTGGAGCCCGAGCAGCTCGCCACCCTCATCTACACCTCCGGCACCACCGGCCGCCCCAAGGGCGTGCGCCTGGTGCACGACTGCTGGTCCTACGAGGGCCTGGCCCAGGAGGAGAGCGGGCTGCTGCGCGCCGACGACGTGCAGTTCATGTGGCTGCCGCTGTCGCACGTCTTCGGCAAGACGCTGATCTCCGGCCAGATCGCCACCGGCCACGTGATGGCCGTGGACGGCCGGGTGGACCGGATCATCCACAACCTGCCGGTGATCCGCCCGACCCTGATGGCCTCCGCCCCGCGCATCTTCGAGAAGGTCTACAACGGCATCGCCGGCAAGGCCCGGGCCGAGGGCGGCGCCAAGTACAAGATCTTCCAGTGGGCCGCCAAGGTCGCCCGCGACCACGCCCGCACCACCCAGGCCAACCAGATCGCCACCGGCCGGGCCACCGCGCCGTTCGCGCTGGACCTCCAGCACAAGATCGCCGACAAGCTGGTCTACGCCAAGATCCGCGCCGCGTTCGGCGGCCGGATGCGCGGCTCGGTCTCCGGCAGCGCCGCGCTCGCCCCCGAGATCGGCTTCTTCTTCATGGGCGCCGGCGTGCCGATCCTGGAGGGCTACGGCCTGACGGAGACCTCCGCCGGCTCCACCGTCAACCGCGACGGCGCGACGCGCGTCGGCACGGTCGGCCTTCCGCTGCCCGGCACCGAGGTCCGGATCGCCGAGGACGGCGAGATCCTGCTCCGCGGCCCCGGCGTCATGCGCGGATACCACCAGCTGCCCGAGCAGACCGCCGAGGTGCTGGAGCCGGACGGCTGGTTCCACACCGGCGACATCGGCGAGCTCGACAAGGACGGCTACCTGCGGATCACCGACCGCAAGAAGGACATGTTCAAGACCTCCGGCGGCAAGTACGTCGCCCCCAGCGAGGTCGAGGGCAAGTTCAAGGCCATCTGCCCGTTCGTCAGCAACATCCTGGTCATCGGCAACCAGCGGAACTTCTGCACCGCCCTGATCGGCCTGGACGAGACCGTGCTCATGCCGTGGGCCGCCGAGCACGGCCTGGCCGGCAAGAGCTACGCCGAGGTGGTCGCCGCACCGGAGACCAACAAGCTCATCGAGGGCTTCGTGACCCGCCTCAACGGCGAGCTGCAGCGCTGGCAGACGATCAAGAAGTTCACCCTGCTGCCGCGCGACCTCGACATCGAGCACGGCGAGCTGACCCCCAGCCTCAAGATCAAGCGGCCGGTGGTCGAGCGCGAGTACGCCGACGCCATCACCGAGATGTACGCCGGATCCAACGAGGCCTGACCGGGCCCGCACACGGTGTGACGTCCGCCGTCCCGTACGGCTCCGGGGCAACCCGAGCCGTACGGGACAATGGGGTCATGCCCTCCGCACTCCCCGACGGCGAACCGGTGCCGTCCGACGGCTCGCTGCCCGCCCACGCCCTCGCCGGGCTCGGCACCCGGCCGTTCGGCTTCTACCTGCACGTGCCGTACTGCGCCAGCCGCTGCGGCTACTGCGACTTCAACACCTACACCGCCACCGAACTGCGCTCCTCCGGCGCGGTCGCCTCGCAGGAGACGTACGCCGACAACGTGATCGCCGAGATCCGGCTCGCCCGGAAGGTCCTCGGCGACGCCGACCTGCCCGTGCGGACCGTCTTCCTCGGCGGCGGCACCCCCACCCTGCTGCCCGCCCGCGACCTGGTGCGGATGCTCGCCGCGCTCCGCGAGGAGTTCGGGCTCGCCCCGGACGCAGAGGTCACCACCGAGGCCAACCCGGAGTCCGTCGGCCCCGCGTACCTGGCCGAGCTGCGCGAGGGCGGCTACAACCGGATCTCCTTCGGCATGCAGAGCGCCCGCAAGCACGTCCTGCAGGTGCTCGACCGCCACCACACCCCCGGCCGCCCCGAGGCCTGCGTCGCCGAGGCCCGCGAGGCCGGCTTCGACCACGTCAACCTCGACCTCATCTACGGCACCCCCGGCGAGTCCGACGACGACTGGCGGGCCTCGCTCGACGCCGCGATCGGCGCCGGCCCCGACCACGTCTCCGCCTACTCCCTGATCGTCGAGGAGGGCACCCGGCTCGCCGCCCGCGTCCGCCGCGGCGAGCTCCCGATGATCGACGACGACGTGCACGCCGACCGCTACCTCATCGCCGAGGACGCCCTGAGCCGGGCCGGCTACTCCTGGTACGAGGTCTCCAACTGGGCCACCACCCCCGAAGGCCGCTGCCGGCACAACGAGCTCTACTGGACCGGCGCCGACTGGTGGGGCGCCGGGCCCGGCGCCCACAGCCACGTCGGCGGCGTCCGCTGGTGGAACGCCAAACACCCCGCCGCCTACGCCCAGGCCCTCGCCGAGGGCCGCACCCCCGCCCTCGGCCGGGAAGTGCTCGCCGAGGAGGACCGCCGGGTCGAGCGCATCCTGCTGGAACTGCGCCTGGTCGACGGCTGCCCGCTCGACCTGCTCACCGAGGACGGCCGCAAGGCCGCCCTGCGCGCCCTGGAGGAGGGCCTGCTCGACCCCGCGGCCCACGCCGCCGGCCGGGCCGCCCTGACCCTGCGGGGACGCCTGCTGGCCGACGCCGTCGTCCGCGACCTCGTGGACTGAACAGGGGCGCCTCTACGGAGTCTCCGTCGCTGTCACGAAGTCGATCAGTTCTTCGACGCGGCCGAGCAGGGCGGGGTCGAGGTCGCGGTAGGAGTCGACCGAGGCGAGGATGCGGCGCCAGGCCGCGGGCGGGTCCACGGGCCAGCCCAGCCGGCGGCAAACGCCCTCCTTCCACACCTCGCCGCGCGGTACCTGCGGCCACGCCCCGATGCCCACCGCGGCCGGCTTCACGGCCTGCCAGACGTCGACGTACGGGTGGCCCACCACCAGCACCGCGTCGCCGGAGACCCGCTCGGCGATCCGGTGCTCCTTGGTGCCCGGCAGCAGGTGGTCGACCAGGACGCCGAGCCGCCGGCCCGGGCCGGGAGCGAACTCCGCCACGATCGCCGGCAGGTCGTCGACGCCCTGCAGGTACTCCACGACGACGCCCTCGATCCGCAGGTCGTCGCCCCAGACCCGTTCGACCAGTTCCGCGTCGTGCCGCCCCTCCACGTAGATCCGCGACTCCCGGGCGACCCGGGCGCGTGCCCCCGGCACGGCGATCGACCCGGAGGCGGTCAGCCGCGGCCCGGCGGCGGGTGCCGGCGCGGAGGGCCGCACCAGGGTCACCACGCGGCCCTCCAGCAGGAATCCGCGCGGCACCATCGGGAACACCCGGTGCTTGCCGAACCGGTCCTCCAGGGTGACCGTCAGGCCCTCCGCGGTCTTCTCGCAGCGCACCACCGCCCCGCAGAAGCCGGTCGCCGCCTCCTCCACCACCAGGTCCCGCTCGGCGGGCACCTCCGGAGCCGGCTGCTGCCGCTTCCACGGCGGGGTCAGATCGGGGCCGTACTGCCTGCTGCGCATGGACGGGAGTCTACGATCCTGACACCCGGTCATCCCCCGTCCGGCGTAAGGCGCGCCGGGCCCGCCCCCGCGCCCCCGAGAGCCCCCGCGCGCGGTGAAGGAGCCGTGTGAGGCGCCGCCTCAGTCGGTGAGGCCCGGGGCGCCCCAGACCGGGAACCAGCGGGAGAGGTCCGACTCAAGCCGCAGGTCGTTCCCGAGCATCGCCTTGACCTGCAGTTCCAGCGGGCTGTTGCGCTTCTCGCCGCCGCCCGGCATCGGCGCGAACGGGTAGAAGGTGCCCCGCTTGTAGAGGTAGACCAGTGCCAGCGAGCGGCCCTCCGTGTCGCGGAAGCCCACCAGCGAGCACAGCAGCTGCGGGCCGAAGCCGTGCGCCTCCAGCTCGCTGTTGACCGCGTGCAGGTCGTTCACCAGGTCCGGCAGCTCCTCGGGGGTGTGCCGGGCGAGCAGCCAGGAGTACCCGTAGCCGTCCCGGGAGCCCTCCACCGGGACGCCGCCCCGGTCGGTGTCGGCGTCCAGCAGGGCCCGGACCTGCTGCTTCACCTCCTCGAAGGCGCCGCCCTCGACGGCCGCGAAGCAGACCGAGCCGAGCCCGGTCGGCCGGAACCCGGCCGCCGCCTCCAGGGTCAGCGCGGCCGACGGAATGCCGAACAGCTGGTCCAGGTCCGGCTTCACCGGCTTGCTCCGGCCCAGCAGCGCGTCCAGGAATCCCACGGTGTGGTCCTCTCCGGCCGTCAGCGGCCGAGCTCGGCGGAGATCCGGGCGAGCTGCTCCAGCCGCTTCTCCAGCGAGGGGTGGGTGGAGAAGAGCTGGGTCGCCGCGTCCCGCGCGCTCAGCGCCGGGGCGAAGTAGAAGGCGTTGTACGGCTGCGCCTTGCGCAGGTCCTCGGTCGGGATGGCCGCGATCTGCCCGGTCACCTTGGTCAGTGCGGAGGCCAGCGCGCTCGGCCGGCCGGTCAGCTGGGCCGCCGAACGGTCCGCCGCCAGCTCCCGGTAGCGCGACAGCATCCGGGTCAGCAGGAAGCTCAGCGCGTACACCACCATGCTCACCAGCGGGACGATCACCAGGGCGATCGCCGTGTTCGGGTCGTTGCTGTTGCGGTTGTTGCCCAGGAATCCGCCGTACAGGGCGATCCGGGTCGTCACGCCGGCCAGCACGCCGAGGAAGCCGGCCACCGTCATCACCGCCACGTCCCGGTGCGCCACGTGCGACAGCTCATGGGCGAGGACGCCCTCCAGCTCCTCCGGCTCCAGCCGGCGCAGCAGGCCGGTGGTCACGCAGACCACCGCCTTCTCCGGCTTGCGGCCGGTGGCGAAGGCGTTCGGCATGTCGTTGCGGGCGACCGCCACCCGGGGCTTGGGCATGTCGGCCAGTGCGCACAGCCGGTCGATCGTGCCGTGCAGCTGCGGGTACTCCTCGGGGGACGCCTCGTGGGCGCCCATCGCCTTCTCGGTGATCTTGTCGCTGAACCAGAACTGCACGACGAACAGTCCGCCCGACAGCAGCACGATCAGCGGCCAGGCGCCGCGCAGTATGACGATCAGCAGCCCGGTGAACCCCACGTAGACCAGGCCGATGAGGAACATCGTCGTGACCATCCGGCCGGTCAGGCCGCGGTCCGGCGCGAAGCGGGAGTGCTGCCGTGTCGACGACATCGCTGCTCCTTCGGTAGCTCGCTGCCTTCGATGCTGCCACTCACCGGCGCACCGGGCACTGCCCGCGGCCCCGAGATCGGTCGAGGATCACGCGGGAGGCCCGTTCCTGCCGTCGGGGGTGGGCCTTACACTGGCAGGTACGAATCTGGCACTCTGCCTTCCGGAGTGCCAAGGATCGGATCGGTCACCAGGTCCAACGGGCGAAGACGGAGGTGCGTGCCCCGTGGCCAACGAGCGCAGGGACGAGCGTCTCATCGACACGCGTGCTGGCGTGCGCCCGCTCGACGAGCGCAGGCTCGCCGTGCTCCGGGCGATCGTCCAGGACTACGTGGGCACCGAGGAGCCGGTCGGGTCCAAGGCACTCGTCGAGCGGCACAACCTCGGCGTCTCGCCGGCGACGGTCCGCAACGACATGGCCGCGCTGGAGGAGGACGGCTTCATCCACCAGCCGCACACCAGCGCCGGCCGCATCCCCACCGACAAGGGCTACCGCCTGTTCGTCGACCGGCTGGCCGAGGTCAAGCCGATGACCGCGCCCGAGCGGCGCGCGATCCGGCACTTCCTCGAGGGCGCCGTCGACCTGGACGACGTCGTCGCCCGCACCGTCCGGCTGCTCGCCCAGCTCACCCGGCAGGTCGCCGTGGTGCAGTACCCGTCGCTGACCCGCTCCACCGTGCGGCACATCGAACTGGTCGCGCTGGCACCCGCGAAGGTGATGCTCGTCCTGATCACCAACACCGGTCGGGTGGAGCAGCGCATCGTCGACTGCCCCGGCCCCGTCGGCGAGACCGTCCTGGCGGACCTGCGGGCCAAGCTCAACGCCAACGCGTCCGGCCGCCGGCTGCCGGACGTCCCCGCGGCGCTGGAGGACCTGCCGAACGCCTTCGAGCAGGGTGACCGGCCGGTCGTCTCCACCGTCCTCGCCACGCTCTTCGAGACCCTCGCCGAGCAGAACGAGGAGCGCATCATGCTGGCAGGCACGGCCAACCTGACCCGCTTCGGGCACGACTTCCCGCTGACCATCCAGCCGGTGCTGGAGGCGCTGGAGGAGCAGGTGGTGCTGCTGCGCCTGCTGGGCGAGACCGCGGAGTCCGGGATGACCGTCCGGATCGGCCGCGAGATCGACTACGAGGGCCTCAATTCCACGTCCGTGGTCTCCGTCGGTTACGGTTCGGGCGACCAGAGCGTGGCAAAGCTGGGTGTGATCGGTCCGACCCGGATGGATTACCCGGGCACAATGGGGGCGGTGCGAGCGGTGGCACGGTACGTGGGTCAGATCCTGGCCGAGTCGTAACAGCGTGCTGCGCCAGGCGGCGCAGCCGGTCGGACGCAAGCACTTCCAGAAGCGGAACAAGCGGAGCATTTGGTGGCCACGGACTACTACGCGGTACTCGGCGTCCGACGGGATGCGGGGCAGGACGAGATCAAGAAGGCGTTCCGGCGCCTCGCACGCGAACTGCACCCGGACGTCAACCCGGACCCGAAGACCCAGGAGCGGTTCAAGGAGATCAACGCCGCGTACGAGGTCCTCTCCGACCCCGCCAAGCGGCAGGTCTACGACCTCGGCGGCGACCCGCTGTCGCCGAACGGCGGCGGTGGCGCCGGGGCGGGCGGCTTCGGCGCCGCGGGCTTCGGCTTCTCCGACATCATGGACGCCTTCTTCGGCGCCGCCGGCGGCCAGCGAGGCCCCCGCTCGCGGACCCGCCGCGGCCAGGACGCCATGATCCGCCTGGAGATCACCCTGGAGGAGGCCGCCTTCGGCACCACCAAGGAACTCCAGGTCGACACCGCCGTCACCTGCACCACCTGCTCCGGCGAGGGCGCCGCACCGGGCACCTCAGCGCAGACCTGCGACATGTGCCGCGGCAAGGGCGAGGTCTCCCAGGTCACCCGGTCCTTCCTCGGCCAGGTCATGACCTCCCGCCCCTGCCCGCAGTGCCAGGGCTTCGGCACCGTCGTGCCGACCCCGTGCCCGGAGTGCGCCGGCGACGGCCGCGTCCGCGCCCGCCGCAACCTCACCGTCAAGATCCCCGCCGGTGTCGACAACGGCACCCGGATCCAGCTGGCCGGCGAGGGCGAGGTCGGCCCCGGCGGCGGCCCGGCCGGCGACCTGTACGTCGAGATCGCCGAGACCAGCCACGCGGTGTTCCAGCGCCGCGGCGACGACCTGCACTGCACCGTCACCATCCCGATGACGGCGGCCGCGCTCGGCACCCAGGTGCCGCTGCAGACCCTCGACGGGCTGGAGGAGGTCGACATCCGGCCCGGCACCCAGTCCGGGCAGTCGATCCCGCTGCACGGCCGGGGCATCACGCACCTGCGCGGCGGCGGCCGGGGCGACCTGATAGTGCATGTCGAGGTGCAGACGCCGACCAAGCTCGACCCGGAGCAGGAGGAGCTGCTGCGGCGGCTCTCCATGCTGCGCGGCGAGGAGCGCCCGTCCGGCCAGTTCGCACCGGGCCAGCAGGGCCTCTTCTCCCGCCTCAAGGACGCCTTCAACGGCCGCTAGGCCGGCCATTAGGGGCGACGGACAACCACTAGGGGCGCGTGGGGGCACCTCCCAG